>DAOWMR010000136.1 GCA_030642995.1 Spirochaetales bacterium | reverse complement strand
GCCTCTGTGAGCGTTGATTCAAGCGCCTTCACACGCAAGTAGAACCGACGATCTGCGCTATGGGATTCGCGAACGGCCAAGGCCGCGTCTATGTACCCGTTGAGACCTCCGGTCTTGAGTGCAACCTCGGTGGCAACCTGGTCGAAGCTCTTTCCGGGCAACCCAACCTCGCCAAGAGCGTCTGCATAGAAAGGGAGGTAAGGCAGCAGCTCGCGCTGAACGCCGGTGATGTCAAATGACAGGTCCACGTAGACGACGCCGTTGGCGAACAGGTCGTGGGTGTAAGCAGTCACTCCGGCCGAGAGAGTGAGTTCGTCCGTCGGAATCGTATCAATCTCTACGGGCAGGTCCGTCGATTCGAGGAAAGGAATTGTCGCAGCCGCCTCGGGAGAATCGGGTGTCTGCTGAAGCTCGGCCAGGGCGGCCTCCTCGGACTTGATTCGCTCGCGGTCTCCGTCGGTCAGTGTCTTCTCAATGCCCTCGAGCCGCGCCCGGAGACTCTGCCGTTCACGTTCCCTCTGCCCGGCATCAGGCACGACAATGACCGTTGACCGATGCCGGTTGTTCAGGAAGCTCTGCTCAATAAGCTTCTCGAAGTATTGAGATCCGGGCCGGCCCTCCTGTCGCAGCCGACTGAACGGCTCCTGAAATCGGAGCGTCGCATCAGGCGGCTCGCCGTGGAGCCATCCGCGCAGGCTCTTGCTCATCATCCGGAGACCGTTGGGCCCTCCGCGGATCTCGCGATTCCGGAACTCGATCTTGCGGAAGGTGGCTTCCACAATATCCGGAGCAAACCCTTCTCGAACGAGGCGACCGAGTTCGTCAAGAATGAGCGCCTCTATCTCGTCCTTACGATCAATGGAGGCGCCCCGGAGGCCGGCGGAGAAAACCAGCTCGTGGAGCTCACTCTCGAAACCCGTAGCCGCCGAGAGATCGTCACCGAGTCCGGACTCAATCAGGCGCTTGCGAAGCGGCGACGCACTCGTTCCCAGGAGCATCTCGGACAGCAGTTCAAAACTGAGCACGAGGTAGGGATCGGTAACCTTGTCCAGTAACCAGTTGACCGTGATCGAGGTAGGTCCTTCACCGTTTTCATCCGCCGGGCAGCTGACAATCCTCTCGCGTGACTCCGTCCATCGCGGTTGAACCGGAATGGGAAAATCGATCTCTCTTGCATCGAATTGAGAGAGAAACTCCCGATCCAGGAACTCCATGTAGATCTCGGTCGGAATGTCCCCGTACACGAAGACACGGGCATTGGATGGGTGGTAGTAAGTCGTGTGGAAATTGACGAAATCATCAAACGTGAGGTTGGGAATCTCCGACGGATCGCCGCCGGCATCAAAGCCGTATGGGGTGTCAGGCATGAGAGACCGATAGGACCATTCGGCCACCAGCGAGTCGTGGTTGGAGTGGTTTCCCTTCATCTCGTTGTAGACGATGCCGGTCAGATCCAGTCGATCCTCGTCATTGAAACCGAGTCGGTGACCTTCCTGCTGGAAAAACTCGCGCCTGAGGAGCGGGGAGAAGACCGCGTCTCCGTACACCTGCATGATGTTGAAGAGGTCCTGTCTGACCGTGCTGCTCGCCGGATAGACCGTCTTGTCCGGGTAGGTCATTGCGTTGACGAAGGTGTTGAGGCTTCCCCTCATCAGCATCACGAACGGATCCTTCACCGGGAAGCGTCGTGATCCGCAGAGGACGGTGTGTTCGAGGATGTGGGCCACACCGGTGGAATCGGTTGGCAGGGTCTTGAAAACAAAACTGAACAGGTTCTCGGTGTCGTCGTTCCGGAGATGGAACAGTTCGCAACCGGAAGCCTCGTGCCGTGCCCAGACCCCCGATGCACGATATTCAGGGTGCGAGGATTCTTCCAGGATCGTGAAACCGTGGATCAGGTTCATCATATATTCACCAATATGTGTCGAAAGTAGTGCCACGAGTTGCGGGATGCAAACTGCAGAAACGAACCAAAGTCGGTGCGGGCCTGGCCATCCGCCTTGTCCGAAATCGTTCGGATCAGGAGAAATGGAATTCGATTAACTGTCGCCACGAGTCCCACGCTCGCACCCTCCATCTCAACAGCATCCCCGTCAAGTGCCGCCCGCAACTCATTCCGAGTCTGCGCCGACGTCAAGAACTGGTCCCCCGTCAGCACGCGCCCCGTAACGACACTGCCCTCCATCGGCTCAACGGTCGCAGCCTGTGCGACGAGCGCCGGATCGCAGGTGAACACCCGGTACGGGCTGTAGGGGATTTCCCCGAGCTTGAAGCCGAATGCTGTGGCATCCATGTCATGAATGATGCAGTCTCGCGCAATCAACGTGTCGCCAATCTCAAGAGAAGAGTTCAGGGCTCCGGCGACCCCGCCGAAAAGGATTTGTTCGGGGGAGTGAGTATCTATCAGGTGCTGACAGAACATCGCCGAAAGGCTCTTCCCGACGCCGGTTTTCGCAACCAGCACCTCTCGATCCCCAATCCAGCCGTGGTGGATATGAAAACCGTTCCACGCGGTCCTGCTCGGATTCTCAAGGTCGGCACGGGCCGCCGCAATTTCGCCGTCCATCGCGCCGAGAATGAGCGTCACCCGAGCGCCTCCAATGCAAGTTCCAACCGATCAAGCCCTTCCCGCACAACGTCACGGGGACAGGCCAGATTCATCCGCTGGAAGCCCTGACCTGCACTGCCGAACCAGGAGCCTTCGGAAAGCCGGAGGCCGCCAACATCCAGAAGCGCACGCTGCACCATCGTCTCGTCCGCCCCCGTCGCCTCCATCACCTCGCGGAAGTCGAGCCATGCGAGGTACGTACCCTGGATGGAGCAGAGGCCGAGGCGCGGGAAACGTGCTGTGAATTCGCGCTCAAACCAGTCGTAGGTTGCACTCAGGTACTCCAGGAGCGCATCGAGCCACTCACCGCCACAGGTGTACGCCGCGGTTGCGGCGGTGACGCTGAGGGTATTGGGAAGGTCCATTCCCAACCGTTCGATTGTCGCGCTCAACGCCTTACGCTTGCGAGGATCCTGCACGATGGCGAACGAACTCGCGAGTCCGGCGATATTGAAGGTTTTGGTCGGCGCCGCGCAAATAATCGTTCTGTTCGATATCTCGGCGGAGATCGAGCCGAGAGCGGTGAAGGTGTGCCCGTCTCTGATGAGATCGCCGTGAATTTCATCACAAACGATCGTAAGATCGTGTCGCTCACAGAGTTCCCCGAGCGCGGTCAACTCATTCGGTGTCCACACCCTGCCAACGGGATTGTGAGGCGAACACAGAATCAGCATGCGAGTTCGATTGGTGATCTGGGCGTTGAGGTGTTCCAGATCCATCTCGTAGCGGTGACCAACGGAAACCAGCGGATTCTCTATCACGACGCGTCCGTTGTCGCGAATCGCGGTGAAGAATGGATTGTAGACCGGAGGCTGGATGACTACCTCGTCTCCCGGCTCAGTGAACGCCAGGATCGCGGCCCGGACGGCGGGCGTCACGCCTGGAGCGTATACCAGCCACTCCCGGTCAATCTCCCAGCGGTTCCTCCGTCTCTGCCATGCCGTGAACGCTTCCTGGTGATCGTCTGAAGGATAGCTGTAGCCAAAGACAGGGTGGGCAATACGCTCGCGGAGAGCGGACGACACAACATCCGGAATCGGGAAGTCCATGTCGGCAACCCACATGGGCAGAATCCTTCGGCCGTCGGGAGCGAGTGATTTCAGGTCCCACTTGATGCTGTCGGTCCCCCGCCGGTCAAGCGGATGATCAAAGTCAGGGCTCATGGCAGGCCGTAGTATACGAAAGCTTTGCCCGTTATCCTACTGGAATGATGAGCCTGGACATGGCACAGCTCCGAGCTCGCGTGATAGCAGAGACCCGGAAATTCTTCGATCAGCGATTGTACCTGGAGGTGGATACTCCCCTGCTCGCACCGGCACTGATCCCCGAACCACACATTGAGGTGTTCGCCACCGAGCACCGCAATCCCAATGGCAACGCCGACGCCGGGGTCGCGACAACCCGCCGAGGGGCCGCACGGTTTCTCATCCCGTCGCCCGAAGTGTGGATGAAAGAGTTGCTGACCGCCGGATACGGCAACATGTATCAACTCAGCCACTGCTTCAGGAACGCCGAGAGCACCGGGCCCCAACACAGCTCCGAGTTCACCATGCTCGAGTGGTACACCGTGAATGCCGACTACATGGATTCCGCCGACCACACCGATGCGCTCCTCGAGCATCTCGCGTCGGAACTGACCGATCATCGGTTGCCGCGGCCGGCACAACTCTCTGCCGATCGGATCCGCGCATGCCGGCCGCCGGCCCTCAGACTGTCGGTGTCCGAAGCGTTCGAGCGGTACGCCGGGATCGAGGCGGGCGCCTTTGACGGCGTCGAGCGGATGCGGGAGGCGGCGGCATCCGCCGGACTCTCCGTGCGGCCGGCCGGGGACGAGAGTGAATCATACGACGACCTCTTCCAGAGGATGTTTCTCACCTTTGTTGAAGAGAAACTGCCAGCTGACCGGCCGGTGATCCTGACCGATTACCCGGCCGCCGTGCCGACGCTTGCGGAACAGAATCCCGACACACCGTTCGCCCGGCGATGGGAACTCTACCTTGCCGGGATCGAGGTAGCCAATTGCTACTCCGAGGAGCGCGACCCCGACAGACTGCGCTCATACCTGCAGTACGCCGAAGAAGCCAAACTTCGTGCGCTCGTCCCCCACCCGGCCGCCAAGGGCCTCGTGGCATTCTCATCGGCGCCGGCCTGTTCCGGCGTTGCTTTGGGCGTGGATCGGCTGCTCATGGTGTTCACCGCCGCAAAGGACATCAGAGAGGTGATTTTCTCCACCACCTTTGGTATATTTCGGTCACCCCAAGCCGATAGAGGATCAGAATGATTAGACCCGGACAGATCGCAAAAGGCACGTGCCTCATCTGGAAAGGTGAACCCTACATGGTAACCGAACGAGAGTTTGTAAACCCGGGGAAAGGCGCCGCATTTGTGCGGGTGAAGCTGAAGAACCTTCGTTCCGGATCGGTCCTTCGTGAAACGATCAAGACGAGTGAGTCCGTTGAAGAGGCCGATGTCTTCGATCGTGACGCACAGTATCTCTACGCCGACGACAGTGTCTACAATTTCATGGACGCTGAAAGCTACGAGCAGTTCACCGTCGGGCGGAACGGGCTTGAAGAGAAAGTCTTCTATATGAAAGAGGGCGAAACCTATCGGATCATCATGTGGGAAACAACACCAATTGACGTCTCGGTTCCCCTGAAGATCGTACTGGAAGTCACGGAAGCCGACGAGGGTGTTCGAGGAGACACGGTGACCGGAGCCACGAAACCAGTGAAGACAGAGACGGGACTCGAGGTCCGGGTACCCATATTCATCAAGCAGGGCGACAAAATCCTCGTAAACACAGAGAGCGGTGATTACGTAGAGCGCGTGAACCAATAGATCGGTCCGCTCCACAAATACGAAGAAATCGTAACAAATCCGCTTTTTTGGATTTGTGAATCTGACAACTCAGGTTATAATGTTTCTGAAGGTAAATATGACCCATCGGAGTGATACCCAATGAGAGTGACAACGAAGGGCAGATATGCGCTTCGCGCGATAACCAATCTCGCTTTAGCGGCATCGGACAAACCAATCCCGATCAAGCAAATTGCCGGCGATGAAGAGATCTCTCCGGAGTTTCTCGAGCAGATCTTCTTCCGGATGAAGAAATCCGGGATCATCAGCTCAGTGCGAGGACCAGGCGGCGGTTTCATGCTTGACAGAGCGCCGGAGGATATCTCGGTCAAAGATATCTTTGACGCTGTCGGCGAAGGACTGGAGATTTCGCCGTGCATGGGAGAAGATGAATGCGAGCGCGCCGAGAACTGCTCAGTTTACGGTGTGTGGCAAGAGGCTTCAGACCTTATCGTCAGCTATTTTGAAGGTCTCTCGCTGCGCCGCATCATGGACATGAACGAGAGTCCGGCTCTTGACAGCTTGATGAGCGGCAGAGAAATCAGCGTTTAGCGTTCAATTGCCGGGAGTTCCTTTACATGCACATCCTGCTGCGGGAACGGAATCTCAATTTCTGACTTCTTGAAGGCACGCCAAATGTCCATCACCATTGCCGACCGGGCCTGATGACGCTCGGTGGCATTCTTGATGGGCATCGCAAGCGTGACCGTGATACCCGAGCTGTCGAAACTTCGGAAAAGAACTCTGGGCGGCCGGTTGCTGTATCTGTATTCATTCTCCAGCGCCACCTGCAGGAGCACTTCGTTCACCTGATCCAGATCAGAAGTGTAGGAAACCTGCACATCGGTGAACAGGATGATGCTCGGATCCTCGTAGGATTGATTATGAACGAGGTTTTCGGTGACGTGTCGATTCGGGATCACGATGGTCTCGTGCGTGATGGTGCTCACCACACTGTAGAGCAACCGGATGTGAATGACGTCCCCCTCCATGTCACCTATGTGGATCCGGTCGCCCTCCTTGATCGGCCGAGAAATCATGATGACGATCCCCGCAAAGAAATTGGCAACTACACCCTGAAGACCAAAGCCCAGACCAAGACCGAGGACACCAAAGATCACTGCAAGTGACGAGAGGTTGATTCCGACGACGGACAAGCCAATGATGATCACGAGCGCCATGACGCCGTAACGGGTCAGGCTGACTATGGTGAATCTGCGAGAGGCATCAAGACTCAATCGATCCAGGACGCCCGCCTCGAGGAATCGCCGGGTTCCATTTGCGGCCCAGGAGGCCAGGTAGAAGATGGGCACGAGCAGCAATAGCGTTACTACCGAGATCTGCGTATTTCCAGATACGAAGAACGGTTCCCGCAGGAAGGTAAACACGGAACCGAGACTGCCGGTGACCTCGTCACCGAAGAGATTGACCGCCAGAACCACGACCGCTACAAAAAACAGCAACCGATGCGCCCACCGGAACCAACGCATGATCCGATTCTTCGCCTCGTCCTTCAGCCGGCTCTTCGCGACCAGTCGCTTCACGAAGAACACAATCAGACGAATGGCCAGATAGATGCCAACGAGCGGCAGGACAAAGGTAAAGATAAACTGGCCCCATGTCACCGAAAAGGTATTGGCTCCCAACACAATCCTTCCGGAGAAAAACTCCCTGACCAAACTCACCAATGCTGCCACGTGCTCCCCAATCCACGGATCATATCATGGGGGCAGGGCGAACGCACATATATGTTCAAGGGTCCTTCTTGCAGG
>DAOWMR010000160.1 GCA_030642995.1 Spirochaetales bacterium | reverse complement strand
TATCATCCCGTATGCGCCGTGCATGGCTGGTCTGCCTTTTCTTGTTTCTCCCGCTCACTATGGCCATCACTCAGCAGGTGGACGGGCAGGCTCTCTTCAACCGGGGCACTGCGTTCTATCAGCGCGGAGATTTCAGCCGCGCTTACGATGCGTTTACCGAGAGTATCGAGATCTTCGAAGAGGACTCGGAGAGGAACAAGCCGGGGCTGATGAATGCCCGCCTCTGGGCCGGTGCAGCATCCTTCCAGTTGGGGCGACTGAAGGAGGCGGAAGCCTTCTACGTTGGCGCCCTGGTGATCGCGGACGAGGCGGGTGATGCAGTGTTCGGCGCGAACGTGGCCACGGCATTGGCCAATCTGAAGAACTCAACCGGAGAATACCCCGCGTCGGCGAGCTGGTATCTTCGTGCCGCGGAGTTCTTCCGGGAGGTGGGCAATTCCACGCAGGCCAGGCAGAGCACCGAGTACGCAGGGTATGTTCTGACTCTCGCCGGACTCTACGAGGAGGCGTTTGCGGTTTTCGACGATGCGTTGAGCCGTGCGGCAACCGGACGGGGGGCACGCCGATCCCCTGCCGAGCTGGCGTGGTTGCACGCGATGCGGGGCAACGCATACTACTACCTGGAACGATTCTCAGCGGCGCTGACCGATTACGAGGAGGCCGCGGCTCTCCTGGAGCCGGCGGGCAGATCGGTGGAGCTTTCCCAGCATTACGGTTGGATCGGCAAGATCTCTTTTGACATTGGCGAGAACGAGTTGGCCCTCGATTACTTTGACCGATCACTGACGATGGCCCGGCAGACCCGAAGCAGGGAAGACGAGTCTCGCGTGCTCGCATACTTTGGATTTCTGCACGCGAGCGTCGGCGACTATGAACGTGGCGCCGAGTACTACGAACAATCGCTGCGGATTGCGCTGTCGCTCGGGATTCCCGAGTTCATCATTGCCGCCTACGACAGCCTGGCCTGGATCTATGAACAGGCCGGTGACGAGACAGGCGCACTTGAGGCCACGAGGAAGCTCGTGGATGCCTATTCCGGAACCGACGATGAGGAAAACCTGGCGCTTGCACTCAACGATTACGGCCTGCTTCTCTACTATGCCGGAGCGTACGGCGAGGCCGTGGCGGCCTACGAAGATGCGCTGGAGTTGCAGGAAAAACTTGGGAACCGCCAAGACCAGGCAATTATCCTGCTAAACCTTGGGGTTGCCCTCGAGGAAGCGGGGCGGGAGACCGCGGCCGCGGGCGTAGTGGAGCGGAGCCTGGCCATCAGCCTGGAACTAGGAGAGCTGGAAGACGCGGAGGACTCGGTGGGATTCCTGGGCTACCTCTACACCGGCCGGAATCAGTACGAGAAACTGATCACCGTCCTCCAGCGTTTCATCCCGATTTACGAGTCGGAAGGGCGGCGAGGCGAACTCATGCATGTGCTGAACAACATCGGCACGTTTCACTATTCCATTCAGGAGTACGAATCTGCAATCGACTACTATCAGTCTGCCCGGGCCATCTCCTGCGGGTTGGCGGTGACCCGGGACGAGGCAATTCACGCCCACAACATTGGCCAGGCCCAGGCCGCCCTCTCCCGGTTTGACGTGTCGTTGGCCACGTTTGAGGACGCACTCCAGATAGCATCCGGGGATGAATCGACTGACGTGCGGGGGAGCATCCTCAACAGCATGGGAGAACTCTACCGGGCGTGGGGATGGTTCGAGAGGAGCCGCTCCTACTACCGGGAGGCGGAAGAGCTGTTTGCCGGCATCGATGATATTGAGGGGCTGGCATCGGTTTACAACAACATGGGGCAGGCAGTGCGACAGGCGGGGGACCCGGCGGGTTCAATCGATCTTTACCGGCGAGCGTTCGATCTCAATACCCAATTGGACGATGCCGCGGCTCGCGCGATCAATCTGAGCAATCTCGGGGAGGCGTACCGCGAGCTGGATGATCTTGACAGGGCGAGGGATCTCTACGGGCAGGCGCTTCGCATTGACAACGAGATCCGCAATCTTCGCGGCATCAACATCCGGAAGAACAACATCGGTCTGATCCTCCTCTTGAGCGGCAGGCCGGCCGAGTCGGTGCCTTACTTCGCCGAAGGGCTGGAGTACTGGAGATCGATTGGGGAGCGGCGCGAGGAGGCCAGTGCGCTGGCCAATCTGGGTGATGCCTACTTCGACATGGGCCGCTATGCCAGGTCGGCCGACTATTTCGAGGAGGCGGTGGCGATTCAGGAGAAGTTGCGGGAAACGGCGAGCGGATCGGTTCGCCGGGAATACCTGCAGAACCAGATTGCCGTCTATCGCAGTCTGGCGAGAGCCTACCTCTTTGACGGGCAGATCTGGAGGAGCCTTTATGCACTGGAGCTGTCCAAGGCAAAGTACCTCCTTGAGCAGATGGGTGAGAACCTCGCCGACACATCATTTGACTACGACACGCTGCTGGAGTTTCAGGAGGAACTCGACTCTTCCACTGCGCTGCTTTCCGTTGCCCGACTCGACTCCCTGTCATACCAGGTCATCCTGCTGAACAACGAGCAGGTTGCCGGTCGCGCAGTGCTCCTGAACTTCGACCACATCGACGAACTCTACGACCGTTACGGCCGCCAGATCATCCGCCGGACTCAAGCCCCGGACGGCGACCATCTCGAGGGGCTCATTATCTACTACCGCGCCCTGCTCGCGAGGCCTGTGCTCTCCCGGCAGGACAGCGAGGCGATCGATGAGATCGGGCGGTACCTCTATTCGCTGACCGTGGGCCCAATGGAGGAGCGGCTTGAGGGAATCACATCCCTCATCATCGTTCCCGACGGCCTGCTCGGCGTCGTACCGTTTGAGACCTTTCGGGAAACTCATGATCGATATCTGATCGAGCGTTTTGACATCTCCTACGCGCAGTCCCTGGTCGTGGCGCTTCGAAGCATCAGGCGCGGCCGGCCGGCATTACGACTGCCCCTTCTGGCCTTTGGTGGGGCCGTCTACGAGGCGCCGTCCACGTCCGGGCTGCCGGGCTCGGCGGGTCCCAGGGAAGACGGCGCGGTGGCTGTTGGCGATCTGGAGGGGATTCGACAGGAAGTGGCGGATCTGATTACGAGCGGCGAAAGCACCCGGGGCGCCTACTCCCGAATGGGAATGGACACTTGGCAGAACCTTCCGGGTACTCTGGAAGAGGTCAAGCTACTGGAGGGGATCGTTGAAGGTGCGGAGATCTACACCGGCAGCGAGGTGACCGAGTCCTTCGTGAAGAAGCTATCCGACGACGGAACGCTCTCCAACTACGCGGTGATCCACTTCGCCACCCACGGCATCGTCGTGCCGGAAGTCCCCGAACTCTCGGCGGTGGTCCTGTCGCAATTCGTCGAGGATGACGGGAGCGAAGATGGGTACCTGACCATGCGGGAGATATCGGGACTGGATCTTGCGGCCGATTTCGTCAATCTTTCGGCCTGTGAGACCGGTCTCGGGAAGGTCTACCAGGGAGAGGGCGTTGTCGGTCTGACCCAGGCATTCCTGATTGCCGGTGCAAACGCCCTTTCAGTATCCCTCTGGCAAGTGGCCGATGAGTCGACCAGGGCGTTCATGACGGGACTCTATTCGATGGTTCAGGACCAGGGACTGGGATACGCCCAGGCGATGTCCGCCATGAAACGATCATTTCTCCAGGACGATCGGTACGCCAATCCATTCTTCTGGGCGCCGTTCGTGTTCTACGGAGACTTTGGAGCCGGACGATGAAAGAGCAAGTGACAGGTCCCGCCATGAAGCGTGCGCAAGGCGCTCGGCCGCTCATCGCCGCCGGGGTTGTGGCGGTGGCCGTGATGCTGATCGTGGTGATCTTTCCGTTCTCGAAGGTGCTCGAACTGAAGACGCGCGATCTTCGCACCGCGCTCTCAGGCGGCGCCGACGTTGTGGCTCCGGTAGTGATCGTCACCATTGATGATGTCTCATTTGACCAGATCAACATCCGGTGGCCGTGGCCGAGGGAAATCCTCGCCCAGGCGATTCTCTCTCTCAACGATGCCGGCGCTCGGGTCATCGGGCTGGACATCATGATGGGGGATCGCGGGTACATCCCTGCTGAAGACGCCGCTCTCGAAGCAGCAATAACCGAGGCCGGTAACGTCATCTTGCCCGCCAAGTTTGATCGGCGGGTTCAGGGGGAGATCCAGATCGACTACTACGACGTGCCGCTTCCGGAGTTTGACGAGGGCGCTCGCTCGGTCGGGTTCATCAACTTCTTGAGCGATCAGGACGGCTACGTTCGAAGGATCGTCCCCACAGACGCCACGACCGGCGCCAATCAATACGCCTTTGCGCTGGAAATTCTCGGTGCATACAGCGGAGCAGGCGTCAGCCGAACTGATGACGGAATCGTGGCCGGCACATTCAACATCCCGGCCTTGGCAGACAACACGCTCCTCATCGACTACGCTCCAGCCGGCTCTTTCCGTACCGTGCCCTTCTACCAGGTGATTGACGGCACTGCGGATCCGGAGATCTTCCGCAATGCAATTGTCCTGATCGGCGCGTTCTTCAAGGAATCCCACGACCTCTTTCTCACTCCCGTGGAGTCGGAATCCGGTCTCTACGGTGTGGAGATCCACGCGAATATCCTCAATACGATCTACAGCGGGAACTACCTCATCGACACCGGGCGCAGTATCGATTTTGTCATTCTCCTCGCGCTGGTGACTGGCGGAGCACTGGTCCTGGTCCGGCTCAAGCCCGCTATCGGACTCCTGGTCGCCGTTATCGTAGCTGTGCTCTACGGCGTCGTCGCCATTGTTCTTCATTCGATGGCCGGAACTATCCTGGACATGTTTGACCCGATACTCACGGTCATCCTCCTGTGGGTCGGGTCGGTCCTCTATCGATATCTCGTCGTGGAGAAACAACGGCGGAAGGTACGCTCCACCTTCTCCCGGTTCGTCTCCCGGGAGGTGGTTGACTCTATTCTTGACAGCGGCCGTGCAATTGAGTTGGGAGGGGAGACGCGAGAGGTGGTTATCTTCTTCTCGGATATCTGCGGGTTCACACCGCTGTCAGAATCAATGAGCCCGGCGGATGTCGTTGAGATGCTCAACGAATACTTCACTGAAATGACCGATATCATCTTCCGATGCGGCGGCACCGTGAATAAGTACATCGGCGACGCAATCATGGCGTTCTACGGTGCACCGGTCCCGCTCACGAATGCTTCTGAGCGCGCGGTTCGGGCGTGCCTGGACATGCGAACGGCACTGGAGTTGTTCAACGAGAAGCGCGAGCAGCAGGGCAAGCCGGCCATCGGGATAGGGATGGGACTTCACAAGGGACGGGTGCTGGTCGGCAACATTGGTTCACCTCGTCAGATGGAATACACTGTGATCGGGGACGCCGTGAACGTAAGCTCGAGGATTGAGGGGCTTACCCGCACCCTGGAAACAGATCTCCTGATCAGCGACGAAGTCTATCAGGATGTGAAAGAGTTGATCACGGTAGACACGTTCGCGCCGGTTGCAGTCAAGGGCAAGAGCGAGAAGATTGTGGTTCACAGCGTCACGGGCTTGCGAGGTAATCATGAATCGTAGATCGACACTCCTCATTGTCCTTCTCTTTCTCTGCGGGGTGCTCATCGTGGCCGCCGACAACGCGGTGATCCTCGAGCAGTCCGGCACCGTGACCGTGGTGTTCTCAGGCTCAGAGCTTGCCGAGCCGGCCGTCACCGGTCAGCCGCTCAACCCCGGGGACGTGGTGAGCACCGGGACCAACGGCACGGTGCTCATTCTTCTTTCCGACGGATCCCGAATCGATCTGTTTCCAAACAGCCGGCTCCAGGTGCGGGACAAGGATGCAAGTGCCCAGGATGGCGGCGGGTTCCAAGCACCACCGCTCCCGCAAACGGAATCCACCACGGCAGGTCGTCCAGAAAGTCCTCATTGAGGATGGTATTGACGACCGCCGCGTGGGTGCCGACATTCATGTACTCGTGCTCAAACGGATTGACGCCGATATCGGTAGTGGACGTCCCGGTCCAACCGATGATCACGAAACTGTCGGACACCTCGTCCTGGAGCACCCGTCGATTCTCCATGAAGACATCGTATCTCTCGCGCGTTTCGGCAAAGATGACACGCGCCTCTTCCTTGATGATCTCGTAGGTTTCCACGAGCTCAGGCGGCAGCTCGCCGGAGGTAATGGCATAGTCAAGTTCGGCAATCAGGTCTTCCTCTGCGGTACCGCCGAGAAATGCCCCCACTTCCTCAAAGAAGATCTGCCGATACTCACGCCAGTCGTCAATCTGCTCTCGGTCTCCGCCGACCAGCACATCGTCCTTCAAGCTCTCTGCAAAGTCATAGAGCGGAAGCAGCTGGTCGCCTCCCTCGTAGAAGAAGAGGAAGTTCGCCTCGTCCATGGCTCGTAATCGATCCACAATCTCTTCTTCCACCTCCCAGTGGTAGACGAGGCGCCAGTAGGAGAGGTGGCGG
>DAOWMR010000501.1 GCA_030642995.1 Spirochaetales bacterium | reverse complement strand
CCTGAGGGTGAGCAACAGCTCTCGCAGGCGGGCCGTGTATGTGTGGAGGTTGTCCACGTGTGCCTTGAACTCAACCACTTCAGACTTCCTGCTTGAGCCGCAGGTCTTCTTGACCGCCGAGAACCCATCCAGAGCGGAGAGCAGTTCGCCGACATGGCGGTCAGCGTCGTCGGGCAAAGGACTTCCCGCGTTCGCCTCCCGCAGCTCGCGGACGATCGAGCCATCGGTGAGAACCCCGATATCCAAGTCTGTGGTGATCAGCTGACCGTTTGCGATGCACGTTGCCTCATCCCCGCTGAGAGCCCCAATGCTGTCGATGGAGTCTGTCAGTTGGTTCCCGTACCGGACAAGCTCCCCGAGGAGATACTCCCGCTGTGCCGCCGTCATGCCCGTGAGATCCAATTCTCGGCTGACGAGGAAGTGATCCTTCGCGAGCGTGGCAAACCCGTCATGCCACAACGGCCCGAACTGATTCAGCCGCACGAGCGACTTGACCGAGGATGCCTCGCCGGCGCTCCCGCGTGCCCGGCTGAGCAGAAACCGCAGGGCCAAGTCGTCACAGAATTCACCGAGCTTTGCCTCATCAACGGTGAACGTTGGGGCAACGCCGAAGGCAGCACAGCCGCTGCGCGCCACCGACCCGCAGAAGCTGTCCAGGGTGGATACAACGGCGGAATCAAACCGTTCCAGCTGTTCCCGGACGAACCCGTCGTCACCCGCCCCTTGGGTGGTCGACTCCTGGGCGACCGCCGCCCCAAGCGCATCGTAGATCCGTTCGTGCATCTCGGCCGCCGCCTTCCGGGTGAACGTCAGTGCGAGAATCTCGTCCACCGGAATTCTGTCTTCAACGACAAGCCGCACGTATCGACCGACGAGGACCGATGTCTTTCCGGCGCCTGCGCCGGCTCGAACCACCACGTTTGATCGGGTGTCGATTGCTGCTTGTTGATCCGAATCGTAGGTCACGTTCACCTCACGTGGAATCGTGTGCGGCATACGGCCCGCATCGAGCATCCGGCGCAGTCGTCAACGCAGGTGAAATCCCCCGCGTTGATCCGGTTGGTAATGGAAGCCACCAGGTCATCAAACAGCACCATCACTTCGTCCAGACGCTCACGATTCATGCATGCCTTCTCGCCGATCGTCGCATTGTCGTTGATGACCGGGAGGTATCGGGCCTTCTCCAGACTGAAGTAGCCGGCCGACGTGACCCGAAGATCTCCCGCTTCGAGAAGGCGAACATAGAGAGGAATCTGCACGGACCCGAGGCGTTGTGTCTGTTCCGCCCGGTCCGCCGCGGTTATCTCCTGCAAGCCGGTTACGACCTCCGACCCGGCGTTCATGGAAATCTTCGTGGGCAACTTTCCCTTCTTGTAGTCAACCAGAGTGATTGACCCATCGGGCGCCTGCGTCACCCGGTCCACCCGACCCACCAGAACAAACCCGTCCTCGGATTCCGGATCTCGCTGCCAGGCCTCCACGAGCAGCGCATTGTGTCCGTCAATCAGTTGGGCGTCATGCTGGAGAAGCGAGTCTGCAATTCGATCAAAAACCTCCCGGTGCGCGTCGTAGACAATGTCCGGAATCATACCGGGGCGTTTACCATAAGACGCGTCGGCGAAGGCGGCAAGCTGCTTTCGCAGGACGGGCAGATTCTCCGCCTCAAATCGGGTTCCCGTGCGCGCAAGATCGTCGAAGAACGCTGCAAGGATGTCGTGGTAGAGCCTCCCGAGTTCCATCGGGTCATCGGGACTCACCTCCAGTGTGAGCTCATTCAGACGGAGCCCGCGGGTCAGGAGATATCCGAACGGACAGGCGCGGAACGAATCGATGTGGCTTGCGGAGAGCCGAAGGAGTTCGGGGTTCAATGTGCTCCGAAGACCGTGCAGCGCTATCTCCCTGAGGTCAGGATCAACAATAGGTTCTTGGGTGAAGTCCGGACCGTCGGCACAGGCCCCTTTCACGTAGGCAGCCGCTCCGAGAACCTGAAGCCACAGCGGACGGCCCTCATCGGCAAACCGTTCCTCCGCAGCGTAGTTATCTTCCGCTTGCAATCGTTTAACCTCTTCGGGTTCGACATCTCGCGTACGACCACCCGAGACAAAGAGCCCGGCGGGCAGTGCGG
>DAOWMR010000494.1 GCA_030642995.1 Spirochaetales bacterium | reverse complement strand
TCAACCGCGAGAAAAGTGACTTCCGCACCGGCGACCGGCCGCCCGTTTCGGCTAACCGTGACGGTGACTTCAGCTTCGTCTCCCGGGCCATAGACGTCGGCAGCAGGAGCAATCTCCACGTCCAGAGTCCGAGGCGTCGGACTGACGGGGAGCGCAGTGATCCCGAAATAGCCCGTTGGTTTCCCGAGGTCCGGCTCAAAGTAGCCGGTCGGCGGGGCGGTCCGGGCAGTAAACGAGGTCACGGCAACATAGACCACGGGAATGTGATCGTCGGTGATTGGAATCTCTATGAGGTTTGCTGAACCATCCAGCTCCACGATCCGCTCGTCAAAGATCCCTTCTCGCTCGGTGGTGATGAGGTACTGCCCCTCCGGAAGGGGCGATTGCACCATGAGACGGGCCGTGTCCCCGACTTCGTAGAGATCTCGGTCGGGCACCAGGGTGATCTCTTCCGCATTGTCACTGCCCCAGCGGATCCAGGTTGAGCCGGTGGCGTAGAAGCTCATCTCGGTAACCGCGGTCCGTCCGGCGCCGTCAAGCGCGGTCAGACGGAGCGTGTAACGGCCGGCGGTCTCCGGCAGGAACTCCCATGTGTGAACCGGATCGTCATGCGAATCACCGATATCGAGGTCCTCCTCAGTGAGGTCCTCCTCAATAACCACCTCGTCTATGAGCTCGTAACGGGTATTGATCCGACCATAGACGCCCCGTTGCTGGGCAATCATCCACGTGTGTTTGATGAGGGAGATTGTAGCGTCCTCCACGCCATCGCTTTCCATGACCGACCCATCAGGACGGACAAATGTGTAGCGTAGCGCCGCCTCCTGACCGGACGGCAGGAACCGAGTCCAGTACCCCGCCCTGTCACCCGAAAGTGTTGCACCGATATAGAAACTTGCCGGATGCACCAGGGCGCCGGCCCGGCCTGCAATCTCCTGCCGGTCCACGTCTTCCACCCGAACCTCGAGTTCGTAGCGGTAGGGTTTCCCCTGGATTCCCTCGGAAGTGCTCTGCTGCTGAGCAGTCGCGTCGCCGAGGGGCGAGAGAGTGCCCCGGCCGGAACTCAACGTCTGACGGTACCCGTAGCCGGACGGACCAAATGCAAAGCCGTCCCACTCCGGCCCGGACGGAGTGTAGCGCGTGGGGATCTTGGCCCAGGAGTAGTCGTATCCTGCCCGCGAGAGCCCGCCGCCTGCGAGGTAGGTGGCTTCCAACGGGAAGGAAAGCTGGTCACCGAGGAAGTAATCCCGGTCGGGTTCGGTCACGTTCACCTGGAACGACGCCCGCCTGAAGTTGGCCACCTGGAAGGTGATTGATCGCTGTTTGCCGTTGCGTTCGTACTCAATCGCGTAGTTGCCGGGCGCCAGGTCCTCGGGAAGTGCAAAGCTCCCGTAGAATCCGCCGGACGCACTCGTCCGGCCGCGTTGGGTGAGGAACGGCTCGGATCGGTAGGTCTGCTCGCGGACCTGTAGCGAGAATGGTCCCTGATACACTGAATACGATCCTGCGGACCAGATTCTGTCAATCCCGCGAAAGGTCACTGATTCACCGGGTCGGTAGAGGCCACGATCGGTGAAGATAAATGTCTGCATCCGCGGCTGTTCAACGAGGATTGGCTTGATCGTGTTGTAGACGCCGAAGGCATAGGCGTTGTGGGAACCGTTGGGCTTGAACATTGCTCGGTCTTCGCCATTGACAACTGCAACCCGGATCCGATCGTACCGGTCGTCCCGGAAGCACTGTTCGTATTCGCCCGGCTCCAGATCAATTCTGAGGAATCCGTCCTCGTCGGTCATGCCGCCCACAATGCCGGTCTCGGCCTGAACGATCATGTTCTCTCGCAGGAGCCGCACGACCGCACCGGACACGGGCTCGTTTGTCGAGAGCGAATGAACCCACACCAGAACACGATTGTAGGCGTATCGTACGGTGATCCCGAGATCGGTGACCTGCAGCTGGAGATCTCGTTGACTCCAGCTGCGGCGAACACCCTCCGAGTTGGGCTCCGAGAAATTCCATGACAGACCAACCCATCCGAGACCGTCGTCGTTCAGCCATGGGCTCAGATCCAGGATCTCGTACTGTTTCGTGTTCTCCAGAGCATTCGAGAAATCATACGGCACGAGTTCGGCCGCCTCGAAGTGACGATAGGGATTAGCAATCCGCGCGACCTTCCACACGCCGTCAAAGATGTTCTG
>DAOWMR010000057.1 GCA_030642995.1 Spirochaetales bacterium | reverse complement strand
CAGGCTCGGGGTCCAGCACATTGCTGATCACGAGGCGCTGGTAGGGGAAGAGGTAGGAGATGCCGAAGGTTTGAGCGGCTTCGAGGAGGGGGTCAGGCTCCGAGGTCGCGGATTCCCGAGTCGGGTCGCTTGCCATACCTGGAATACAGTTCGGCGTGCGCCGGTGCTTGAATGCCGTCGAACGAAGCGCGTGCGATGGCGACGCAACTGTGGCGGTGAGCCGCTTCAACGTTCAGACCGAAAATCAACTTGACGCTGTTTGGACCCATATCTTTGCATGCAAAGCCACAATCGGGTATCCTCTTCTTCACGATTAGTGCCGCGATACAAGGACCAGCGCCATGCAAGTTACGAAGGTCAATGACGACTACGAGTTCACCTGTCCAACGGTTGACGGCGAGTTTGTAGTGAAACTCATCTTGACGGCGGATGGGGAAGAGAAACTGAATACTCAGCCGACAAATGCTCCCACCACGTTTCCGCCACGCACACTGGATCCCGGAACGATACGAAAGGCTATTGGAGAAGAGCGCTGGAAGAACTTCGAACGGATGAGGGAAAAGGACTTCCCTGTCATGTTCATTGATGCTCACAAGAAGGGATTCATCCCTCAGAGTTTCTGACTCACGAAGCATACAGCGAAACACAGAACAGGAATGGAGGAAGAGATGCTCTATTTGAACAAGAAGAACCTGCTGGAGATCGGGCTGAACTGGAATGAAACGATCGATGCCATTGAAGACGCCGTGGTCTGCCTCGACAACAAGGATTTCGCACAGCCTGTGAAACCCTACCTGAGGTACAGGGACCCCGTAAATCGGATCATAGCGATGCCGGCATTCGTCGGCGGGAAAGTGAATCTCGCCGGGATAAAATGGATCGCCAGCTTTCCCGGCAACATTGATAACGGCATTCCCAGGGCCCATAGCGTTGTCATCTTGAACAAAGCAGAAACGGGCGAGCCCGTCAGCATCATCAATACGGCTCTTCTGAGTGTAGTGCGCACAAGCTCTGTTTCCGGTCTGATGATCCGTTACTTCCTCAAAGCCAGGCCGATGGAGAATATCAACCTTGCGATAATCGGATGGGGCCCGATAGGTCAGCATCATTTCAAAATGGCGACCTCCACTCTCGGCGACAAATTGAACAAGATCTTTCTGTACGATCTCCGCGGAATTGATAAGGACGCAATAGACAGTCCTTACAAGGACAAGGTCGTGGTTGCAGACAGCTGGCAGGAAGCCTATACAGATGCGGATATTTTCATCACATGTACCGTTTCCAAAGCTCCGTATGTCGACCTGCCGCCGAAAGCTGGGTCGCTACAGCTGAATTGCTCACTCAGGGACTATAAGGTGAGCATTCTGGACCACACGAAGGCAATCATCGTCGACGACTGGGAAGAATGTTGCCGTGAAAAGACCGACCTCGAGATGATGCATCTTCACAGAGGACTGAAGGAAGAAGACACGAAATCTATCGGGGATGTAGTGGTGCACAACTGCATGACGGATTATCCGGCAGAAGAAGCAGTCATGTTCAACCCCATGGGGATGGCGATGTTCGATATCGCTACCGGGAGATACTACCTGGACAAGGCCAGGAAAATGGGCTTGGGCCAGGAACTCGAGTAACAGCAGTTGGGGGTGTGAGATATGAAGAATAAGAAGATCCACGATAGTGTCCTCGAACTGGTTGGCAACACCCCAATGGTGCGGTTGAACAAGATCTGTGCGGATGTGGAGTCCGAAATACTCGTCAAGCTGGAGTACCTGAACCCGTCGGGGAGTCTCAAGGACAGAATCGCTCTTGAGATGATTGAGAAAGCCGAACAGTCGGGGAGAATCAAACCGGGTGACACAATCATAGAATCCAGCACCGGAAACACTGGATTTGCCTTGTCGACCATCGGGAGGCTCAAAGGCTACAACGTGACGATTTATGAAACCATGCCTGGCAAAGCCGGTGGAGAAAAAGAGCGGATGATGAAGAACGTCGGCGCCGAGGTCAGGCTCATGGAACCTGAAGTCATTGACGATCTGAGAGAGCGAAGCGTCGCCGGATCGGAAGTGGAGCTTCCCGGAAGGCAACTTTGCCTTGAAGACGAGAAGACGGACCCGCACGTATGGTGGGCCCGGCAATTCAGCAATGAGCACAATGTCAACTCCCATCATGTTACTGCCCGGGAAATTCTCGATCAGACGGATGGCCATGTTGACGTTTTCGTTCAGTCGATAGGTACGGGTGGAAGCCTCCTGGGCATTGCGGAGGTCCTGAAGAAGGAGTGCCCTCATGTCAGGGTGATCGGTATCCAGCCGGCAAGCTCCAAGGAATTGTGGCATGCCGGGATGGACTTTCCTGTAACTGAGATAAAGGGCGGAATCGTTTCCAAGTTGCTCAAGTCAGAGGCTGTAGATGAACTCGTCCAGATAACGAATGCTGAAGCCAGGGAGATGACACACAGACTATGGACGGAAGAGGGCCTCTATTGCGGCGTATCATCCGGGGCAAACGTCCATTTTGCCATGAGGGAAGCGAGAAGGGCAGACAAGAAACTCAGAATCGTCACGTTGCTGAACGATCATATGGACAGGTACCTTACTGAAGAAAGATACGTAACCTGACCAAAGTGCTTGACACCCGCCATTTCCTGGTATAGAATTGCTTCCAATCACGATGTATTTTGTTGTTTGTTTGAAAAAAACGAAAACGTTTTCGGTCGTTACAAAAACGTTTTCGGAGTATTCCGACGAGCCACAAAAAAGGAGAAAGTCATGAAGAAGTGTACAGTGTTCATTCTGGCAGCGCTCATGTTAGTCGGCCTTATGCCGGCGCTGTGGGCCACGGCAGCTGAGGAGGAAGCCGAAGGTCCGGTCGAGCTGGTGATTCCCCACTACAAGGCGGGTCAGAACGTCGGTGGGAAGTTCTTCCTGCCACAGGTAGAACGGTTCAACACGATGTATGAGGGTGAGTACCACATTGTGATCGAAGAGCTTCCGCAGGACGGATACATGGCCAAAATGAAGCAACTTGCCCAGCAGGGCCAGCTTCCGGCTCTCATCGAAGGCGCCGACAATCAATGGTTCGAAGACGTCATGATTGCCAATGATCGAGTGTACGACCTTGGTCCGTGGCTGAACAGCCATCAGGAGATCAAGTCGGTTCTCATCGATGACGCTCTAAGCTTCAACACTGTTGACGGCGCGGTCGTGAGCCTGCCTCAGGCTGTTACGCGGCCCATCGGGCTTTTCTACAACGAGACGATGTACGATCCAGGCAAGCGTATCGGTGAGATGACGTTCGATGAATTCGCAGACTCCCTTGGTCGTAACAAGATCGCATTTATGACCAGTGAAAACGCCTGGACGACAGGTTTGTTCCTGACGGGCCTGATTGTGGCCGAGCCGGGTGGCGCTGCGATGTTGAGGGCAGGTCTCGAGGACAAGGTCTATGACTACACCGGCCCCATCTGGCTTCGCGCGACGACCAGACTGCAGGGATTCATCCGGGAGTCCGGGAGTGCCAACACTCTTGGTGCCGCGTATGCCGATGCCGCGAATGCCTTCATGAGCAAGAGCGCCGCGGTCATTGCAAACGGTCCGTGGATGGTGAACGATTTCACACCGAGCTCATCCGACAAGTGGTCTGGTGGATTCAATGGGAACCAGGTACGGGGAGATATCTATCCCGGGAACTCCGCCATCGCCAATGTCATGGGGTACCGTTGGTGGATTCCGGCTTCCACACCGGAGCCGGAGCGAGAGGCAGCACTGGCATTTCTCGAGTTCATGATGCAGCCTGAAGAGCTTGAGGCGTACATGATTGCCGAAGGCGGAACGGCTCCAAAGCTGCAGGTTTCCCAGAGCTTCCTTGAGCAGCAGGCGCAGGATCGGGTCCTGAGCGACCTTGCGACCGCGGTGAACGCAGATACTACCTTCACGGTAGCTGTCTACGATGCCATGCCCCAGTCGATCGCGAACGAGGAGTTCGGCAAACTCCTCCCGAAACTGCTGGACGGGTCATTCACGCCGGCAGAGTTCCTTGAGGCACTGAGCAAGAAGGCCGAGGAAACGAGAATGTAGGTAGCGCTGAGCGCTCCGAGAGGTGGGCCCGTCGGCGTTCGGCGCCGGCGGCCGCCTCTTTGTTGTCGTATTTTCGCCGTGCTACGTGCGATGACTGCATCGGAAAAAAGACAATAAAATGAAACTGGACAAGCTCGGTCGGAAGAATTTGCCGTGGGTATACCTTTTCATCTTGCCCTCGGTAGTGGTGTTTTTGACCTTCTATTTGCTCCCGATTGTCACCGTTTTCGTAACAAGTTTGACGCGGTGGGATGGCTACAATCCGCCCACCTTCCAGGGTTTTCGTAACTACTCCCTGCTGTTGTCGCGTTCGGTGTTCCTCATTTCTCTTCGAAATCTGTTGTGGTGGTCGCTTATCGCCGGCACCCTGCATGTAGGCTTTGGCGTCCTCGTGGCGTTTCTGTTCTCCAGACGTCCAGTGGGCTGGAAAGCGGTACGCACGGTGTACATGATCCCGAACGTCATTTCCGGGGCAGCCTGGGCAATGATCTACCGGTTCATCTTCAATAACGACTTCGGCCTGCTGAACGGCATGATTCGGGTGTTTGCGCCGGGCTTCAACGTCAAGTGGCTCTTCCAGTCTCCGTACGCGTTCTGGGCGGTCACTCTTACCTGGCTGTTCTACGCTGTGATCATTACGCTTATCGTGCATGCCGACTTGATGTCGATTCCGGCAGAGCTGCACGAAGCAGCGCACATCGACGGTGCAACGGGTCTCCAAATAGCGTGGAGAATTGACTTGCCGCTCTGCCGCTTTTCAATTGGAACAAGTGTTATTCTGTCCATTACTTCGCGAATTGCGATGTATGAGGCCGTTGCGTTGACGACTCGAGGAGGTCCCGGGGACGACACGATGAACATCCCGATCATCCTGGTGAACGCCATCACGGACATGAATTACGGATACGCAAATGCCGCGGCGGTGTCCATGTTCGTGCTCGGCATCGTGACCCTGGTACTTGTCAACTGGCTGTTCCGTATGAATCGACGGGTGTATTAGAGGTGGTATCATGGCAGATAACGCTCCTTCGGTAACAAGGACCGCACTTGTCCGGCAAGCGGGTACGTCCAAGGAGGACGTGAAGAGAACCACTCGTCGCATCCTCTTTGGCGTGTTCATGTATGGCGTGTTGATTTTTGTGTTCGTTGTCTCGGCATTGCCGGTTGTCTGGGTCATCATGTCTGCGTTCAAGGACAATTCGGCAATCCTCAGCAGTCCGTTTTCGCTGCCGAACCAGCTGAACTTCCAGGCGTTCGTTCAAGTGTTCACACTGTATAACTTCCAGACCTACACGTTGAACTCGTTGCTGGTTGCAAGTCTGGCGACGCTGTTGTCGCTTGTTGTCTACGCGATGGGGGCGTACGTCATTGCCAGGTTCGATTTCCCCGGCAAGAGCCTGTTCTACATCCTCTTCACCCTGACCTTGCTCGTACCGCCACACACAAAGGCCCAGCCCATCTTCTCGCTGATCCTGAATCTCCGCCTGTACGACACCAAGACCGCGTTGGTGGTCGTGTATCTGTCGTTTGGCATGGCGATGTCCATGTTCATTCTCCGTGCGGCATTCATGGCCATTCCAAAGGAGTTCGACGAGGCGGCGGCCATTGAAGGGGCGAGCTTTGTCCGAACGTTCTGGATGATCAACCTTCCGCTTGCCAAGACCGGTCTTGCCACAGCCGGGATCATGATGTTTCTCGGGCATTGGAATGAGTACTTCTACGCGATGCTTCTGACCGCCTCGGCCAAGCACCGTACATTGCCGCTCGCACTCGCATTTTTCACCGAGGCGTTCTCTTACGACTACACGCAGATGTTCGCGGCACTGACGGTCGTCATAATTCCGGGCATAGTGATTTACGCGCTCACTCAGGAACAGGTTCAGGCAAGCGTTGCATCTTCCGGCGTAAAGGGATAAAAGTCGGAATCGCAATCCGGGCGGAAGCGTTGCTGGAAGGAAGGATATGACGATCAAGGACGTGGCCATACGCGCCGGCGTGTCGGTGGCAACTGTCTCGAAGGCACTCAACAATTACCGTGACGTGAGCGTGGAGACACGAGCACGGGTTCGGAAAATCGTGCGTGAGATGGGATACCGGCCCAATCCAATTGCGTCCACGCTTGTGAAGAAGGAAAGCAGCATCATCGGCTTTGTGCTGTCGAGTTTCCAGGAGAAGCAGCGAACATCCATCCTGACAGAGTGGCTCAGCGGCCTTTTCACGAACATTGCGACTCTGGGATATGAAGTGATGATTCTACCTGTTGACACGCAGATTCAGCGCAAGAAGAGCTTTGCGCAGTTCATTCGTGACTATCACCTCGCAGGAGTCATTCTTCAGGGTCTCCGGATCGACGATCGCTACTACGTTGAAGCTGCCTCTTCCGACACTCCGCGCGTTCTCATTGACATGGTCTCCGATCGCCCGGGCGTTGGTAGCGTCATGATCGACAATGAGGCAGCGTCTCGGGAGGCGGTGTCCTACTTCATTTCCCGCGGGCATACACGGATTGCCCATGTTTCCGGCCGCGCAGATGCCTGGATATCTGCAACCCGGGTGAACGGATATCGGGCCGCCCTTGAGTCCGTCGGCATCGAGTTCAATCCTTCGTACGTTGTGAACGGGGAGTTCGGTGAGGAACCTGCGTTTGCGGCAGCGGACGCTCTGCTACACCGGTGCCCGGAGATCACCGCGATCTTTTGTGCTTCCGATGTGATGGCCATGGGCGTGATGCGGGCTGTCCGGACGCACGGCCTTCGCATACCCGATGATGTTGCAATCATCGGTTTCGACGACGTTGAGTGGGCTCGGATGGTGACACCACCGCTTACCACAGTCCGCCAGGATTTTCACGGAATCGGTTACGAAGCAGCTCGAATGCTCCACAGGATGATTTCCGGTACGTCGCCCGGTAGCAAGCTGTACGTTCCTCACGAGTTCGTCATCCGGGAGAGCGCCGGTTGACGCGATTGAGCTGGAAAGGACACACATGATTTCATACGAGAGTTACGACACGAACGGTTTCGAGATTTCAGAAATCGATTTCGATGCCCAGACGCTCGGGAAGTACGAGAGCATTTTCTGCCAGGGCAATGGATACATGGGCCTCAGAGCCGCACTGGAGGAGCGCTACACGGGCGAGACGCGGGATCTCTTCGTGACGGGGACCTTCAACAAGTACGACGACCGCGAAGTTTCGGAGCTTCCCAATGCGGCGGATGTGACTGCTCTGGATCTGAGAATAAACGGAACGGTCTTCAGCCTGATCGCCGGAGAGGTTCTTGAATGCAGGAGAACGCTGAACCTGCGTACGGGTGAACTCACCCGGAACGTGGTCTGGCGAACAGAAGCGACCGGGCGTGTCCGACTGCAGTTCAGTCGCTTTGTGTCCCTCGTTGACCTGCATCTGATCGGTCAGCACGTTACCATTACCGCCCTCGACCGGGAACTGGACCTCGTCGTGCAATTCGGCATTGACGGGCAAATGACCAACAGCGGCGTCTCACATTTCTCGCACCGGTTTGAGCGTGTACCGGACAACCACACGATGCAGCTTGTCCAAACCACCACGGAAAGCAATATTGCCTTCGCGCTGGGGGTTCGTGAGCGGCTTTCAATCGGAGAGGAAAATCCTGTGCTCGGCGCCGTTGCGAGCGAACGCCGTCGAATTCACCGCAACTATCATCTCTGTATCCCACTCGGCCGGAGCGTCAATCTGGAGAAGGTGATTGCCGTCCACACGAGCCGCGACAACGATCAGACGCAGCCGTGCACGGACGAAGGTGAGCTCGCCGACGAGAACCTTCGCTATCTTGATGCTCATGCCGCGAAGGGTTACCGGGGTCTGCTTGCGCGGAGCGCGGAAGCATGGGACGAGCGGGTCTGGAACCGGTTCGACATCCGGCTGGATTCCGAGGACTGCGTGGATGCGCTTGCAATCCGATTCGCGCAATACCACCTCACCGTCATGACACCCGCCCATGACACCCGCATGAGTATTGGGGCAAAGGGGCTTTCGGGTGAGGGATACAAGGGTCACGCGTTCTGGGACACCGAGATTTTCATGCTGCCGTACTTCACCTTCACCAATCCGGAAATCGCCCGTGGGCTGCTCGAGTACCGCTACCTTGGTCTCCCGTCCGCACGGCGGAAGGCACGCGAAAACGGCTACCGGGGGGCGATGTACCCGTGGGAATCGGCGTGGATTGATGATGGTGAGACAACACCGGAGTTCGGTGGCCTCGATATTGTCACCGGCGATCCTATCCGAATATGGTGCGGTATTCTGGAGCACCACGTGACCGCCGATGTGGCATACGGCGTATCACAGTACTACGAGGCGACTGGTGACGATGAGTTCATGGAGCGCGCGGGGTATGAGATCATCTTCGAAGCGGCAACGTTCTGGGCGTCCAGAGTCGAGTGGGACACGGAACGCGGAGCATACTGCATCAACGATGTGATCGGCCCTGACGAGTACAAGGAGCACGTGAACAACAACGCTTTCACAAACTACGCCGCATGGTGGTGTCTGAGGAAGGCACTGGAATGCGCCGGGACTCTCCGCAAGAGTCGGCCGGAGGTGTTTGATAGGCTTGACCGGCAGCTGGACCTCCAGACCGTCTCCGAGACGTGGCGGGAACGGGCCGATCGCCTCTATCTTCCTCAGCCTGGGGAGAACGGGGTCCTTCCGCAGGACGATACGTACATGAGTCTGGAGCAGGTTGATCTGTCGAAGTACCGGACGGCCAAGATTCCCGTGGCGATCTTTCGCGAGCACAGCCTAGAGCAGATCAATCGCATGCAAGTGTCGAAGCAGGCTGATGTGATCCTTCTACTCTATCTCTTCCCCAATCTCTTTGATGCACGAGTCAAGCAAGCCTGCTGGGACTACTACGAACCGCGGGCCTTGCACGATTCCTCCCTCTCCCTGTCCAGTCATTGCCTGTCGGCGTGTGCGCTCGGCGAGATCCCCATGGCATACGAGTTCTTCAAGCGGGTCACGTTCATCGACATGGGGCCAAACATGACCAGCTCCGACGCCGGTATTCACGCAGCCTCGCTCGGCGGACTCTGGGAATGTGTCATATTGGGCTTTGGTGGTGTGCGGTCCGGTGACGATGGCATATTGAGCGTCAATCCGCGGCTTCCAGAGAACTGGCGGAGCATCGCGTTTGCGATCTCCTGGCAAGGCACGACGATCGACATTTCCTTGAACCACGAGCGCGTGACGATTCGTGCCGAAACGGAATCGGACAACCCGCTCGAGATAGAAATCGCCGGGAAGACGCATCTCTTGCGTGGGGAACTCACCGTCGAGTACGACGAATGAAGGCGCCTATTGTCAGTGACTCGGCCGGCGTACCCGCCCGGTAGTTTCTTGTTCCGTCCGTGCCGGTTGTGGTAGGGTGCCGCCATGGCCGAACACCATGATTCAACTCCAGAGGCAGATCGGTTTCTCGCTCTCGTACGAGGTGGGGACGGAGGAGCCCGGTTCAGGGCCGCCCAGGCCATTGATGTTCCGGTAGACGGCGGAACCATCCGTGTCTATCGAATTCCCGGGTCCGGCAGCGGACGTCCGGTAGTCTTTGTCTCCGGTTGGGGTACGGTGCCCGAGACATTTGAAGATTTTTTTGGCGCCGCGTCCCCGGACACCGAAATCTATCACGTGGAATCCCGGGAGAAGCCGAGCAGCCGGATTGAGCGCCGCGCGGCCCGATTTGACATGGATCAGTACGCTGCCGACCTGCGCACCGTCATGCATCACCTCAAGCTCAACGGCCGGGATCCCGTGCTCATGGGGACTTGTTTCGGTTCTGCGATAATTCTGCACGGTCTGGCCGCTGGAGTTGTGGATGCCCCGACGGTTGTGTGCGTTGACCCGATGGTCCGCCTGTGGGTGCCTCGGTGGCTCATCGTGGTCGCCATACTCATTGTGCCGCCGTTCGTGCTGCGCATCCTCCGTCCCCCGCTCCGTGTACTGGTCCTTGCCGGAATGCGTGAGCCCGTACAGCGGGCGCGTACAGCCTCGTTCATTAACTCGGCGGTACTCTGGAAGTGGCGCAAGGGTGCGGTGTATCTCAGGAACTGGAACTTCTTCGCCATCGCTGCGCAGATACGGCGGCGGGTCTACGTCATGAACGCGAGTCATGATCGATTTCACAACACGGATCTTTTTCCGGAGGTCGCTCGCGCAGTTCCCGACAGCGTCTTCATCCGGGTGCCGGTGGGAGAATCCAGGCGCGAGCGATTCATGGGCGTGACGGCGACGGTATTTGCCGCCACCACTGCGGGCGCCGGTGTACCGTCCCCGCTCAGTGAGTTTGTCGTCCCAGGTGATTACGGTGACGCGGCGTCGGTGGGTCAAAGTGATACAGCCTAAATCCCATTGTGATACACTGTAGCATATTGGCTCAATTACCACAGAGGAGCCGCGTCGGCGCACAGCATGGCTCCTCGTAATTCTTGGTGACACAAATAGTTAGACTCTTCTCGTGAAGTTGGCACACTGCTTGCAACATACCTTGTAACGAAAGTCAGGAGGACTGCAATGGCATATATGGTTAAGCATGGTCGAGCATACGACGCGGATATGATGAGGAATTTCGATTCCATGGCACATCGGGTCTTTGGCTCCGCCGGGATCAACCTTTCACCGTT
>DAOWMR010000077.1 GCA_030642995.1 Spirochaetales bacterium | reverse complement strand
TCCACTACCGATATCGGCGTCAATCCGTTTGAGCACGAGTACATGAATGTCGGCACCCACGCGGCGGTCGTCAATACCATCCTTAATGAGGACTTTCTGGACGACCTGCCGTGGTGGATTCCGTTTGCGGGAGCGGTGGTGCTTGTGTTCCTCATCGCCCTGATTATTCGCCGGCTCAAGGAGAGGCCGGTATGGTCGCTCCTGGTCGGTCTCGGCGGGCTGCTTCTCATTGCCGCCGTCGGCGGGGTGCTGTTCGTGACCACCGGAATCTACATGAACATCCTCACCCCGTTGCTCTCGGTGTTTCTCACGTTCATGGTACTGACCATCATCAACTTCCTGAGTGCGAACAAGGATAAGCAGTTCATCCGGAACGCGTTCAATCACTACCTGTCAACAGACGTCATCAATGAGGTTCTGTCGGATCCCGCAAAGCTCGGCTTGGGTGGCGAGAAGAAGAATATCTCTGCAATTTTCACCGACGTGCAGGGCTTCTCCACCATCAGCGAGGCGATTTCACCGGAGAAACTGGTTCAGCTCCTGAACAGATACCTCACCCCGATGTGTGACATCATCCTCGACGGCCGCGGAACAGTCGACAAGTTTGAGGGCGACGCCATCATCGCCTTCTTCGGCGCCCCCGTTGAAATGGATGACCACCAGATCCGAGCCTGCCGGGCGGCAATTCAGATGAAGAAGCTGGAGGAACGGCTCAACCAGGAGTTCCTTGCCGATGACCTGTCTCCCACACCCCTGCTCACCCGAATAGGAGTCAACAGCGGCGACATGGTCGTGGGCAACATGGGCACCGCCACCCGCATGGACTACACCATGATGGGACACAACGTAAACCTTGCCGCTCGGTTGGAGGGTGTCAACAAACAGTACGGCACCTGGATTCTCGTGAGCGAGCAGACCTACGCCGAGACAGGCCGCGCATTCTCCGTCCGTAAGCTGGATCGCGTGCGGGTCGTGGGGATCACGGAGCCCGTGCGGCTCTACGAACTCATTGATACGCGCGAAGAGGTGGATGGCGACCAGAACCTCATTGACAAGCTGCGGACCTTTAACACCGGACTCACCGCCTTCGAGGAGAAGGCGTGGGGTGAAGCCGAGAAGAGCTTCGGAGTTGTCTTAGACGAATATCCCGAGGACGGACCGGCGAAGTACTATCTGGACCGCTCACGAAAGTTCAAGAAGACTCCGCCAAGTCCGGATTGGGATGGTGTGTTCAACCTGACCAAGAAATAACCTGAGTCGTTTGTGGCGGACAGCACAGATCCAATCTCAAGAAACTCATCCAGCTCCTTGCGACCGGGAATAATTGTGGGTATCATTTCTTTCCACGGAACTTGCCGATTTTGTAGTTTTCAGAGTAGCAGATTATATGCGCACGAAGCACTCAGAGGCGCCGTCATTTGGCTACGGGAATTTGTGTTGCGTGTACAGGCGTCATTGCAGGAGGAAGGACTCCTGTCTGATTTTTCAAGGAGAATGAAATGCCACAAGGTAAGGGATTGGGTAGCGGTCAAGGACAAGGGGGAGGGAGAAACTCCTCCGGCGGCGGCAGGGGAAGGAACAACGGCGGCGGATTTGGGTCCGGCGGTTCCTGTGTTTGCGCTCACTGCGGTTGCAAGGCACCACATACACGGGGAATGAAGTGCACCAGCATGCGGTGCCCGGAGTGCGGCAGGGCCATGATTCGGGAAGAGCTCCTCGAAAGTAGATCAAGAGCAAAAACGGAGAGGCAGTCATGACAAAGATCTTTGCCGTCCCAACGGAAAACGGAAAACTATGTGCCCATTTTGGCCGCTGTGAGAGCTTCGCCATTCTTGAGGTGGTGGACAATGAAATTACAAAAGAAAGCTATGTGGACCCGCCGGTTCATCAGCCGGGCACCTATCCGGCATTTCTGGCGGAAAAGGGTGTGAAGACCATCATTGCCGGTGGCATGGGCGTAATGGCTCAAAACCTCTTTGAAGAAAACAATATCGAAGTATTCATGGGAATTGATGCCGAGAATCCGGCAAAGTTGGTAGAGAAGTATCTTCAGAGTGAACTCGAAGACGGTGACAACCTCTGCGACAGCGATCACGATCATGGACAAGGACACCGTCGGCGGTAGGAACTCTTGATGAAAATAGCAATAGCCAGCGGAAAGGGCGGGACAGGCAAAACCACCCTTTCAACAAACCTGGCAGCGTTCATGTCGGAGTCCGGTGAAGTAGTACTATCTGACCTTGACGTGGAGGAACCAAACTCAGGCCTGTTTATTAAGGGCGAACTGATCCATCAGGAAGACAAATACAAGATGATTCCTGAGTGGGATAAGAGCAGATGCGAACTGTGCGGAAATTGTCAGGCGGTTTGCAATTACAATGCGGTCTTGAAAATGGGAAACACGATCATGGTTTTTCCCGAACTCTGCCACGGCTGTTATGCTTGTTCGGAGCTGTGTCCTACCGGTTCTCTGCCGATGAAACAGAAGAAAGTGGGCGAGCTCAAGTCCTTCAGGGCGGATAATCTGAGTCTTGTTGAGAGCAAACTGATTGTCGGGGAAGAACAGGCGGTACCCCTCATTCGGCAGACTATCGATTTCGTGAACACGCATTTTTCAGCACACGTCACAAAGATTTTTGATTCACCTCCGGGGACCGCTTGTCCGGTAATAGAAGCTACCAAGGACGCGGATCTTGTGATTCTTGTTACAGAACCCACACCTTTCGGGCTTCATGATCTCAGGCTCGCAGTGGAAACCATCAGACAGCTTGAGAAGGAGTTCGTTGTAGTCGTCAACCGTCATGGGATCGGAGATGATCGTGTGGATGTCTACTGCAGCGAAGAGAACATACGCGTTATTGCCAGGATTCCCAACGACAGAAAAATTGCCGAAACCTACTCCAGGGGAGAACTGCTCTATCCGTCGATGCCCTCTGTTCGAAGAGCCGTTGAGTCCATTGCCAATTACATCGAGGAATTCAGGCAGGAGACAGGTACGTGAAAGAAATTGTCGTCATATCGGGGAAAGGCGGTACGGGAAAGACTTCCATCACGGCGGCTTTCGCCGTCTTGGGCGGAAGCGATGTGATGGTTGCTGATTGCGATGTGGACGCTGCGGATATGCATCTCCTGATGGAGCCGGATCGGAAGATCAGCGAAGATTTCTACAGCGGAGAGATAGCTCACATAGATCAGGATCTCTGTACGAGATGTGGAAAGTGTCAGGAAGTCTGCCGGTTTGATGCCATTCAGATAATCGATGGTGAGTATACCGTGGACTCTCTTGCCTGTGAGGGCTGCGGGTACTGTGCACGAGTCTGCCCGGTGGATGCCATAACAAACAGCGAGCAGAATGTCGGAAAGTGGTTCACATCCGGAATACGGACCGGAAGCAGTATGGTTCATGCCAGTCTGAACATTGGCGCTGAAAACTCCGGGAAACTCGTAGCCAAAGTCAAGAGCGAGTCAAAAGCGCTTGCTGAAAGGCTTGGAAAGAGCGTTGTTCTCGTTGATGGATCGCCGGGAATTGGATGTCCGGTAGTCTCTTCCCTTTCAGGAGCCTCTTTCGTGGTGCTGGTTACCGAGCCAACGGTTTCGGGGCTCCATGATCTGAAGAGAGTCTATGAACTTGTGAAGAAATTCGGGATCAAGGCGGGTTGCATCGTGAACAAAGCCGATCTCAATGCAGAGGTGCTCGATGATATGAAGCGCTTTCTATCGGCAGAAGACATCGTGCTGTTGTCGGAAATCCCGTATGACGACAAATTCACCGAGGCCATGACAAACGGAAAAACCATTGTGGAATGGGACGGCGAACTGGAGAGTGTTGTTCGCGGAACCTGGGAAAAAATACAAGAAATAGTACGACCATAACAGGAGAGAAGAATGAAGATCATTTTTACCACCAAAGGCACAGAATGGGAATCTGCCATGGATCCTCGCTTTGGGAGGACCGAGTTCTTTCTGATATTTGACGAAGAAACTGACAGCGTGGAAGTCTATGACAACAGAGCAATTGAGAACGAGGCCCACGGAGCCGGGCCGAAGACTGCCCAGAAGCTGACCGAGTACGGTGCTGAAGTTCTCATTACGGGCAACGGTCCCGGAGGAAATGCGGCTATGGCCCTTCAGACGACAGGAATTGAAATCCGGGTCGGTGCCGGAGACATGACTGTGCGAGGAGCGTATGAAGCCTACAAGGCCGGCAAGCTGAAGAAAGCCTAGGGCGCGAACACGACGGAAACGATGACGGCCGCTTTCGCAACCGATGACGGGACATCTTTCGTCCGCCGGCATTTTGGAGACGCGGAATTCTACGATCTCTACGAGATCTCCGCATCTGAGGCGAAATTCCTGAAACGAATAGACAACACCACGGATGATGATGAAGACGAGGGTAAGCACGGCGATCCGAACAAGGCGAAGGGAGTTACCGGTATTCTGAAGAAGGAAGGGGTAACCGTGGCAGTCTCCAGGGTCTTTGGTCCCAATTTGGAGAGAATCAAGCGGAAATTCCTCTGTATCACATTCAAGCAGGGAAGTATAAAAGAGAGCATAGGAACATTGCAGGAGAACTTCTCCGCCCTTGTCGATGAGTGGGCAAAGGGCGAAGAAAGAGACTCTATCCGTCTGTAGCCGGTGTCTATGAAAAGAAGAGAATGCAAGTGGTTTCCGGTCTGTCCGATGAAATTCTTCTTTGAGAAGGGCGTTCTTGATGAGCGTTACATCTCCTCCTACTGCAGAGGAGATTGGAACAGCTGCATTCGTTTCCAGAAAGAGGAAGCGGGGATATTTCATCCTGACAACATGCTTCCCGACGGGACAATTGATACGAACCTATCTTGATTGCATATCATGCAACCTGTGTATTGCGCCTGTTCGTTTCAGCCTTTACTATGGCGGTCAGCATTCTACAGGATCGATCAGCAGGCAGAATGGACAGTACACTCCGGAATATGAGCGGGGACCGTCTCCGGGGGACTTCGGAAGTCCTTCGGAGTCTGGGAAGAACTGCAATTTGTCGAGGAGGAACAGATGGGTCTTAACCTCATTGTTTTGGTTAAGCAGGTGCCTGATACCCAGAACATCACCGGGAACGCCATGAAGGAAGATGGTACGGTGAATCGCGGGGCGCTGCCGGCCATTTTCAACCCGGAAGATCTGCACGCACTGGAAGCGGCGTTGACCGTCAGAGACTCCGTGCCGGGCTCCAGAGTGCACGTCCTTACGATGGGCCCGCCGTCTGCGGTTCAGGTGCTGAAGGAATCCCTCTATAGAGGCGCCGATTTTGTGGCGTTGATCTCCGACCGGCGATTCGCCGCAGCGGACACGCTTGCCACCTCCTATGCGTTGAAGTGCGCCGTCGAGAAGATCGGCAGCTACGATATCGTTTTCTGCGGGCGCCAGGCCATTGACGGAGACACCGCGCAGGTTGGTCCCCAAACGGCGGAGAAGCTCGGAGTAAATCAAATCACCTGTGTCTCCCGGATTGAGAACCTCGATCCGGAAAAGAAGGAGATCACAGCGGTCCGATCCATCGAAGGCGGGTACGAGAAGATCCGGGCAAAGCTTCCGATACTCCTGACGCTGACCGACGAGGACTATCTGCCGCGGCCCCCGTCCGCAATAAGGATGATGACGTACAAGAATGCCACCACCGAGATGAGCGACGGTGATTTTGACGAGTCGTACCTGACATCCGGGGCGGGCCTGAAAGCCGAGAATACCATAAGTCTCTGGGACATCAACGCAATCGGCGCCGATTCCGAGAGCTGCGGACTTGCGGGTTCACCCACAAAGGTCAAGACCATTGACCTGGTCGTACTGAAATCGGAAGACATCAGGATGATCGAGAATACCGATGAATCGATTGGCGAAATGGTCCACGAACTCATTGCCGATCACACACTGGGATAGAGGAGACTCCTGTGGCCACAGAAAACAGCGTAATGGTGTTCGTCCAACAGGATGACGGGGAGATAGCCGAGGTCAGCGTTGAGCTCGTTAGCAAGGCGCGAGAGCTCGCCTCGAAAGTAGGAACCCACGTTTCAGCGGTTCTCGTGGGGAACAAACTCCAAAAGGCGGCGGAGGGTCTGATTCCGTACGGCGTTGATCGGCTATACACAGTGGAACACAAGGGCCTGGCGCACTATACCCCCGTCCCATACACCAAGATTCTCGTGGAGATCATCAAGAAGCACTCCCCACAGATTGTGCTCTACGGCGCCACAACCACCGGGAGAGACATTGCCCCGAGAATCGCATCCGCGTTACGTGTTGGCCTTACCGCCGACTGTACTGATCTGCAGATTGGCGATTACAAGTCCAAAGGTCAGCAGTTCGACAATGTCCTGTATCAGATTCGCCCGGCATTCGGCGGAAACATCATTGCCACCATCGTATCGCCCGAACGAAAACCACAGATGGCGACGGTGCGAGAAGGCGTGATGAAAATGAACGCACCGGACCCATCCTTCAAGGGCGAGATCATCTCTGAGGATGTGGAGTTGGGCCCCGAGGATTTCCCGTCCGAGATACTTGAACGAGTCAAAGGGGAGAAGTCTGTGAACCTCAAGGGCGCACAGGTTATCATCGCCGGCGGAATCGGCGTCGGATCAAAGGAGAACTTCGAGCTGATCCATGAACTTGCCCACACACTCGGTGGCGAAGTCGGAGCCTCCCGAGCGGCGGTGGATGCCGGCTATGTCGGCAAGGACCACCAGGTTGGCCAAACGGGCACCACCGTTCGTCCGAAGCTCTATGTCGCGTGCGGCATATCGGGATCCGTTCAGCATCGCGCAGGAATGGATGAGTCGGCCAGAATTATCGCAATCAATACGGACACGGAAGCCCCGATCTTTCAGATCGCCAATTACGGGATCGTCGGCGACTTGAAAGAGGTGATTCCCCGCTTCATCAAGGCGTTCAGGGCAAAGGCATAAGGGGGTATCATATGGAAAACTTCTTTAGAGACAACGAAGATATTCTGTTCCACTTTGAACATCTGGATCTCGATCGTATCGTCCGGTTGAAGGAAGACGATTTCAAGAACCCGGACAACATCCCCTATGCGCCGCACGATCTGCAGGACGCGAAGGACTCGTACGAGAAGATCCTGGACATGATCGGCGAAATATGCGGCGAGAATCTCGCGCCTCAAGCTGGCGACATCGACAGTGAGGGCGTGCGCCTGGTCGACGGTGAGGTCGTGTACGCCAAGGGAACTCGAGAAGTGCTCGACATCTTCGCGAAGGCAGACCTCATGGGTTTCTGCTTTCCCAGGAAGTACGGTGGGCTCAATTTCCCGGCCACCATGCTGACCCTCGCGGCAGAGATGGTGGCACGAGCCGACGCATCGTTCCTGAACTTCGGTCTGCAACAGGACATCGGCGAGACTCTCAACAAATTCGGTTCCGAAGAACTGAAGAGCAAGTACCTGCCGAAGATGGCTTCCGGCGAGTTCGGATCGTCGATGATTCTCACGGAGCCTGATGCGGGCAGCGATCTTCAGGCGGTGCGCTTGCGAGCCCATCAGGACGCAGACGGCAAGTGGTACCTGAACGGTGTCAAGCGATTCATCACCAACGGGAACGGCACGGTTGGACTTGTCCTGGCGCGAAGCGAAGACACTGCGCAGGGCGCACGCGGGCTCTCGTTCTTTCTTTACGAGCGGGATGAGAACATGGTCATCCGGCGCCTGGAGGATAAGCTCGGTATTCACGGTTCACCAACCTGCGAGCTGCAGTTCAACAATGCGCGTGGTTACCTGGTGGGCGAGCGGAAACGCGGACTCTCACGATACACCATGTGGCTGATGAACAGCGCACGCGTCGGCGTCGCGGCGCAGGCGATCGGAATTGCGGAGGCCGCGTATCGAGAGGCCAACAAGTACGCGGAAGAACGGATCCAGTTCGGTGTTCCGGTGAAGTCGCTACCCCCGGTATTTGAGATGCTCACGGAGATGAAGATCTCAATTGAAGCCGCTCGAACATTGCTCTACGAGACGGCCCGAATCGTTGATCTCAAAGAGGGGCTGGAACACGTGAAGGAGCACTACCCCGAGCGGTCGGATGAGATCAAATCCGATCTGAAGAACTACGCCCGGCTTGCCAATCTCTACACTCCGATCATCAAGGGGTTTGCCAGTGAGATGGCAAACAAAATTGCCTACGAGGCAATCCAGATCCACGGCGGCACCGGGTTCATGCGGGATTTCAGTGCCGAGCGGCACTATCGCGACGCGCGTATCACCAGCATCTACGAAGGTACCACCCAACTGCAGGTTGTCGCCGCCATGGGTGGACTCACATCCGGCACAATCATCAATGCGTTGGATGAGTATGAGTCCGAAGACTTCTCACACGCACCGGACTTGCACAAACACGTACTCGTGGCACGAAACCGGTTTGAGAAGGCTCTGGTGTATATCAAGGGCATCGAGGATGCCGACCTTGTTTCCTACCATGCCAGACGAATGGTGGAAATGGCGACGGACTTGCTTCAGAGCTACCTGTTCCTGCGCGACGCTCGTCATTCTGAGCGGAAACTCAAGGTTGCCGAGACGTTCATCGAAAAAATGGGCACGCGCATTTCGATGAACACTGAGTTCATTATTGACGGCGACTCGAGTCTCCTCAGGAACTACAGCGAGATCATCGGATAGGCAGCGTCCCGATCCCCGAACTACTCTCTTCTCTTGATATCTATCAGATCTTCGAGTATCAGCGCCGCGTCGGTGATGTAGTGCACACAGCGGGTGTGGAAGAGATCTTCGTCCATCGCCGTCATTTGGCCCTCAATTTCCGAAATGTCGGTTCCCAGCAATTCCTTGCAGCTGACACTACCGTGAAGCTTCTCAAATCTTTCTCGGAACTCCCGGTGAAGCTCCGACTTCTTCCGTGTGGTGTTGCCGGCTTCTTTTTCCTCTCGAAGCTTCTGATTCAGAGCTTTCAGTGCACCTGCGACAGCTCCACACACGGTCATCGGCCTGCCGGTTGTGGGTCCGCACGGCTTCCGAATTGTCTCCACCGACTGCTCATCAAACTCGAACAAATCAGCGTAGGCGCTCAGGATTGCGTGTGAGCAATCATACCCCTCTTCAAACTTTGCCAGTGCCTCCGCGATTCGCTCTTCCATGTCGCCTCCGACCGGCATTATACCTGGAATTCGGAATCCGGGTACATCAGCATTGAGGGGTCCGGGTTTGGGCAACCTTGCGGCCCCGGCTGTTTTCTGGAATAACCAATAGAGAGAAGGTGATTCACATGGCTGCAATAACTGTCCTGAACGTCATCGGAAGTCTTGGTCTGTTCCTCTTCGGAATGAAGATCATGAGCGACGGTATCCAGAAGGCCGCCGGACACCGATTGCAGAGTGTTCTGGGTTTCATGACCGGGAACAGGTTCACCGCAGTGCTGACCGGCGTTCTCATCACCGGACTCGTCCAGTCTTCCTCGGCAACCACGGTTATGGTCGTGGGGTTCGTCAACGCGGGCCTGGTTTCATTGACGCAGGCCATCGGCGTCATCATGGGCGCAAATATCGGCACAACCGTCACGGGCTGGATCGT
>DAOWMR010000328.1 GCA_030642995.1 Spirochaetales bacterium | reverse complement strand
GGTCCGGAGGCCTCGGGAAGAATACGAGGGCGACATCGACTCCGGAGAGAGACCTCGTGCTACGCAGCCTGGCGGTAGTAGTACCGAAGCATTCCACCGAGTCGTTCGCGACAGCAGACGTCTCCGCCGCCACTCTCTCCGACGTCCAGAGGTTCGATCAGCTGATTGCCCAGACCCTGGTGACAACGCTCTCGATGGTAATGATCGACGAACGAACCGATAGCCCGTCTGAGCGATCTCTCGGTAAAGAAGATCATCCGATCGAGGCACTCGGTTTTAGTGGAAAGAATGAATCTCTCTGCGTAGGCGTTGGAAATTGGGACTCCGCGCTGGCAAGCGCACGATGTTCGTTCCGGCCTCGGTGAGAAAACACCGAAATTTCTCGGTGTATTTCCCGTCACGGCCGAGGATCAGATACCGCTTCCCCAGGAGGAAACCGTCGAAGGCAGCGGTTAGGTTTCGGGCGACCTGAAGCATGAATTGACCGTCGGGATTCGGGGTCACGCCGGCGACTTTTACACGCCGTGTCGAGAGTTCCATGACGAAGAGAACATAGTAGGTGACCAATCCCCAGGGCCGGGGGCAGATGTTTTTAAGCACATAAACTGCATTACTTTATGACGCTTCCCGGAATGTGGGGAGTGCACTCGGGTTCAGCTTCAGGATTTTCCCGGGGCGCGCCTTTGACGCACTCTCGCGGCGCACACGCTCCTCGACGAACCTGATGAACGCAGCCCAATCGCCATTGATCTCGATGCAGCGCAGTTGTAGCAGCGCCTCGGCGCGTTCTCGGATCCAGCGCATGCTGCCGTTGTCAAAGCGTTTACCTATAACATGCTTCACGGCCCCCTCGACCATCCCGGAACCGATGTCGAGGTCCTTCCTTCGTAGCCTACCGTATTGCATCATGTGGGTCCGCTTGGCGAGGTATTCGCGGATCTGGTCAAGGCGCTTCGTCTGGGCCGGGCTCACGAGATTGCGAATGGCTGCCACGTTGTTAACGACCGCTTCGGCGTTGCTGCAATACAGGAAATCCTCCTGAATCTTGACCCACTTCGTCAGATCTTCGCTGCCTTGGGGTAGGAAGAGGCGCCCTGCTTCCCAGACGTATTCCAGCGCGTGGAAGATATCAAGCGTATGCTCGGCACCTGGAAAGAAATCCTTGGCGTAGCGCTCGAGATCCTCGTCGCCGTCTGTGATGAGCTGAATCTGCTTCTTCGAGGCAACAGTGAAGCCACACTTGTCCGCTTCTCTGCGTGCGATGGCGAAGGCGTGCTTCTTCGTACCGTAGGAAGCGTAGACTTTCTTGCGTACGGGGCCGAGCAGAACCTTCTTGCCCTTGGCCTCCGGATCCGGCTGGAGCGTGTACATGACGATCAGGGTGGTAGCCTTGCCGTTTTTGGACTTGTCACCGCTCTTTCTCCGTTTCTTTTTGCATCCCGCTCGTTTCTGGCGGCCTCGGTGCCGCGGCGAAGCAGCTTTGTTCTTCTTGCGCTTCCCGCGTCGCTTGTCGAGTTCCTCCTCCGTGGCTGTCGGTGTTGCTTTGGAATCTATCTGGATCACCAAAATTGCACCCAGCTCCAGCCATTCGGGAGGTGGAGGCGCGCCTTCGAACCAGTTCTGGGTGTATTCGCCGAGACCTAAAACGCTTTTCTCGACTGTAGTCTTTGAAGGTGACCAATCGAGAAAGTAAAGCATCAGTGCGGTGACCTGCTCGTAACTCACCAGAGTACTCAATCGAGCACACATCTCCATGGTCAGAAGGCTGAAGCCGTCCGCGGTGAGCCCGAGGGCAAGATCGAGTGGATGAAGACCGCTTCCGCCGCTGCGCCGCACGTAGGTTCTCCAGAAGGTTACTCTTCCGAAAAAGGTGTTGAGGTGCTTTCGCTGCGGCTTGCAACTACGGTACCCTTTCAGCTTCCAGCTTCGTCGCTCTTGCCCCGACGCCTCGTGCCTGCGGGCCATGTAGTAGGCCAGGAAAAGTCGCGCCAAGGTGAAGATGAGTCCCTTCAACCCCCGCTCGACTTCGTCGAAGGTTCGCTGGTCCCTTTGCTTTTCGACGAAGTCGAAGAGCCCGCCCAGGTGCTGCTTGATCTTCGACTTGACCTCAGCGCTGCTGGCAGGAGCATCCCGCCAGTCATTCTGTTCTTCGTATTCTTCCTTGCAACGCCCGCCAACATGCCCTACGATCGTTCCAAGATTGATCATTGAATCCTCCGCAGTGGTTTCTGACTTTGCGGAGGATTCTCTTTATCTGCGACCTGTTGTCCAGGACGATTGTTACACCGCAGAGAACAAGATGTCATAAAGCATCATCCCGATGGAAGTTACGATGTTTTTGCGGGTGACGGAAAAAAAACTGCACCCGGGAGACGGGACCTTCCGGAGCACCTTACATAGCCATTTTTATGGCTATCTCTATTCTCTGAAAACGGCCGACCTGAACGGCGATGGGCGGCCCGAGATCATCATCTCGCAAAGCAACTACTCGAACGGGACGTTATCCGTTCTCGAAAACCTTGGAGAAGGCAGGTTCGAGGTCGCGGGTACCTTTTATAATGGAGGCAGCGGCGGCGACATCGAGGCTCGGGACATCGACGGAGATCTGGATCTCGACATCGTAATGGAAATGTACGACGGGGCAAAGTACCTGGAAAACGTCACGGGTGCGCAGCAATTCAGCCGGGGCTGCGATCCGTTCCTCCGAGGGGATGTTAACGTGGACGGAATGGTGTCGCTCTCCGACCTGATCATGCTCCGTCGTTACCTCTTCACGGGGGAAGAGACACTCCTTTGCCTGGATGCCGCAGACATCACGGACAGGGAGTCTTTTGACGTTCAAGATGTGTTCGTCCTTCTCGACGCCTTGTTTCAGCATGAAGACTGGACTCTCTCTCTGCCCGAGCCTTTCTCCGAGCCGGGTGTCGATCTGACTCCGCTCCCCGTGGCAAATTCCCTCAACGAAGGCCGCGATCTGAACATGGACGCCCGAGTGGGATGCGCTGAGTACCGAATTCAGCCTCCTGAGAAGACCGACGACCTTATCCGTTTGGGGAACGTCTATGCATCGCCGGGCGCGGAGGTACTGGTCCCCGTCTACATCACCAATTCCGTGCCGGTCGAGGCCGTGCAGCTCGTCATCAAGCACGAACCAGATGTGCTGGAAATTGTCCCCGACGGCTTGAGTCATGAGAGGACTTATTACGAGGAAGCATTTCCCGCTGAGCCTCCCTTCCTTGCTCCTGAACTCTCTATCCTCACGCTCCACCCGAATGAGGGTGTCGCCACCGTGGCCATCGCCGGCAGATTCGTTTTCTCGGACCGCCAGATTTCCCCCGGCTCGAACACCCTCATCGCCTGGATCCGCGTCAAAGTCTCCGAGGACGCCACCCCGGGCACCACGCTCACGCTGAATCCCACCAACGGAGAGGACGGGCAGGGGGTTGGACCTTTCCGGCTGCGCAACGAGATCTGTTATGAAGGGGATGCTCGGTTAGTGAGCACGATTCCTCTTCTCGAGGGCGCGATTCTGAATATCGTCGGCGACCAGGCTTTCTTTCGAGGAGACTCCAACGGCGATGAAAAGCTGGACCTGAGCGACGCCGTGAATTCGCTCAATGCTTTTTTCATGGGCAGCGCGCAGCTGGTCTGCCCGGACGCGGCCGACGCGAACGACGACGGAATCCTCGACATCTCCGATCCGATCTGTACGTTGAGTCTTCTATTCCTGGGGGGTGCCCCGCTGCCCCCGCCTTACCCGTACAAGGGCTACGATCCCACGAGCGATGCACTGCGGTGTGCTTCGGGGAATTCGGGTATTTGACCGCTCCGCGGTCGTGCTGCGCGCCCTGTCCAGAGACCCAAACGGCCTGTTCTCGCGGTCCCGGCTTTCGCACGCC
>DAOWMR010000258.1 GCA_030642995.1 Spirochaetales bacterium | reverse complement strand
GGGCAGATAGAGCAAGTGCTGATGAATCTCTGTGTGAATTCGCGCGATGCGATGCCCAAGGGCGGCAAGCTGATGATCGAGACGGAGAACGTCCTGATTGACGGTGAATATGTCGAGACCCATTCGTGGGCCGTTCCGGGCCGCTATGTGCTGCTCAGCATCACCGACACCGGCTGTGGCATGGAGAACGAGCAGGTCAGCCAGATCTTTGAACCGTTCTTCACCACCAAGAAGACTGGGGAGGGGACCGGCCTGGGACTGGCGACGGTCTACGGCATTGTCAAGCAGCACCAGGGCTATATCCACGCTTATAGCGAGGTGGACAAGGGAACGATATTCAAAATCTATCTGCCGACGGTCGAGCGACGCGCGGCGGACGTTGTGCATTCGGTCAAAGGAGCTGCCGTCGGAGGAACGGAAACGATTCTCGTGGCGGAGGATGACGAATCGGTCCTGAAACTGTGCTCTAACATTCTGCGCAATGCGGGATACACAGTCCTGACCGCGAAGGATGGCCAGGAGGCCGTTCGAGTGTTCGAGGATCATGCCGACGACATCGATCTGGTGTTGTTTGATGTTGTGATGCCCAAGTTGAGTGGCGAGGAGGCAGTTGCGCGCATTCTCAAACAGCGGCCCGACATGCGTTATCTGTACGCCAGTGGCTACAGCGAAAACGCCGTGCACACCAACTTCGTCCGGAAGAAGGGCGTGCAGCTGATCGGCAAGCCCTACCAGCCGGAGACGTTACTGCGGGCGGTCCGCGAAGCGCTGGACACCCTTTGACATGAGGACTCTCCACCAGGTTTATTTTTCATCGTCGGCGCCAATGAAGGAGATCGAAGACGAGAGCGTAGAACTCGTTGTGACGTCACCTCCGTATCCAATGATCGAGATGTGGGATGAGGATCTCGGCAGACAAAATCCCGATATCGCGAGAGCCCTGAGAGATGGAGATGGACCGGTGGCGTTCGAGTTGATGCACTGCCTGCTTGACGCCGTTTGGCGAGAGTGTGTGCGGGCGGTACGTCCCGGCGGATTTGTTTGTATCAATATCGGTGATGCAACTCGCACGGTTGCCGGCAACTTCCGGCTGTATACAAATCACTCACGAATAACCGCGGCGCTCGAAGCCATGGGATTGCAGTCATTGCCTCCCGTGTTGTGGCGGAAGCAATCAAACGCCCCAAACAAGTTCATGGGTTCGGGCATGTTGCCTTCGGGCGCCTACGTAACCCTGGAGCACGAGTACATCCTCGTCTTCAGGAAGGGCTGCAAGCGTGAGTTCAAAGGGTCGGAAGCAGAAGCGAGGCGCGCCGGCGCATTCTTCTGGGAAGAACGAAACATCTGGTTCTCGGACATCTGGGATTTCAAAGGAATCCGGCAGGTCATGGGAAAGAGTAACGGTCGTTCTCGCAGCGCGGCCTATCCGTTTGAACTTGCCCACAGACTCATCAACATGTACAGCCTTCACGGCGACACAGTCCTGGATCCATTCCTGGGGACCGGAACGACTTCAGCCGCGTGTGTCGTTGCCGCCCGCAACTCCATCGGCTATGAGATCATGAGCGACCTCAAAGATGTGATCTCCGAGACAATGGGTAGGGCCGCTCAGGCAGCGAACCAGATGATTCTGGACAGGTTCCAGCGTCACCTGCAATTCGTTGACGAACGACAACAGGCGCGGGGTACGCCGCCGGGGTATTCGAGCGACGTGTACGGTTTCCCTGTGATGACACGGCAGGAAGTGCAGATGCGATTGTACAAATTGGATCGATTGAGCCAGGAAGGACCAGGCCGCTACATCGGGGAGCATTCGACGGCTCAGCCGGATTCGTCGGCCACACCAATTGTGGAGACAAACACAGCTTCTCGCGAAAGTGAGGATCAGCTCGGGTTTGTTTTCACGAAGTAGAGAACGGTCGGCACAGCCTTCAATAGCGTTGACCGTCTGCTATCATCGTCGGCGTCGATGCGGACGATTGGATCTCCCGCCGCCGTTTCCAGCCGCAGCGAGAACCTCCATCTCGCGCCAACCCGGTCCCGTGCTGCGCGTAGACTGCCGGCTCGGCTCGGAGTATTTCTTTTGAGCCGAATGGTTTCGCGGAGCCGAGTGGCTTCCGGGGGCCGAGCGTTTTCGGGGCGCCGGTCGTGGCCCGCGATGGTAGCTTTCCCGTCGCTCCTGGTGGTAGGGGTGGTCACGATCCACCGACAAGGTCATACCCATCAGCCGCTCTATGTCGCGCAGATATCCCATCTCGGTGCTATCGCACAGGGAGATTGCATGACCCTCGGCGCCCGCCCTTGCAGTTCGGCCGATCCTGTGCACGTAGGTCTCCGACTCATTCGGCAGTTCAAAGTTGATGACATGAGTGATATCGTCCACGTCAATTCCGCGACTCGCCACATCGGTGGCCACGAGCACTTGGACCTTGCCCGATTTGAAATTGCCGAGGGCGCGGGTGCGAGCCGCCTGGCTCTTGTCTCCGTGTATTGAGTCACTGGGCAGATTCTGCTTCGCGAGGATTTTCTCGACCTTTCTTGCGCGGTGCTTGGTCCGCGTGAAAACCAGGACCCGGAACATCTGCCGTTCTCGAATGAGTCGTGGAAGGAGCTCGAGCTTGTCTGTCTGATCAACATACATAACCGACTGGGCGATCCGGTCGATCTTTAGCTCACCCGCCTCCGCCTGGATGCGTACCGGCTTATTCAGTAGTTCATTGGCAAGAGACTGAATGGCGGAAGGCATGGTGGCCGAGAAGAGAGCGGTTTGGCGGTTTGCGGGCATCATGCCGATGATTGTGCGAACGGCAGGGATAAAGCCCATGTCGAGCATACGATCGGCCTCGTCCAGAACCAGGTACGAAACGTTTTGCAGATTGAGGTACCCGTCCGAAATGAGGTCGAGCAGCCGACCCGGCGTGGCAACAACAATGTCGGGGTGGGAACCCAGATCAGTGATTTGGCGGTTCCGAGAGGCTCCGCCGTAAATCGCGAGCGGTCGCAATCCCGAGCCCTTTCCGTAGACGCGTACGCTCTCCACGATCTGCGCGGCGAGTTCCCTGGTCGGTGTGACGATGAGCGCCGATGGAGTGGCGGTGCCTCGAGTCCGGGCAGCCCGCTCTATGCGTTGCAGCATCGGCAATACAAATGCCGCCGTTTTCCCGGTTCCCGTCTGAGCCGTCGCAAGCACGTCTCTACCGGCCAGTATTTCAGGAATCGTACGACGTTGAATTTCGGTCGGAACCTCGTAGCCTGCGGCTTCTACCGCGGCGAGAGTCCTGTCATGGAGCTGAAGCGTGTCAAAAGTTGAAGAGTTCATGTAAGTCCTTGGGTGCGATCCATCGCGAAGATACGCGGCGAAGATACGCCGCGAAGATGTGCGTCAACGAATACCGCACTGGTAATTCGATACCAGGCAGAAACGCAGATCACAACTGGAGGAGTGGCCGGCGGGTCGGGCTGATACTAACAGGAGAGAATATACGCAAATCCCGCATGAAGAGTAAACCGCGAAAACCGTCGCCCCGCCGCGCACTGCATCGTTGGTCCCTTCTGGTATAGACTTCCCCGCACAGATCAGGTCGCAAGGAGTTCCGTCATTTCACCAAACGCTCGGGCCGAAGAGCTCGCGAACAGTATCACTCACGGCATTGGCATAGCGGTCGGTGTCGCGGGGACGGCCGTCCTCACGGCGAAAGCGGTAGCCACAGCCGATCCGTGGCGCATGGTGACCTACCCGATCTTTGGGCTGACCATGATCCTTCTCTACACCGCCTCGACGCTCTACCACGCACAGACGAACCCGCAACACAAGGCGCGGCTGAAAGTGCTGGATCACATATCGATTTTCTATCTGATTGCCGGCACGTACACACCGATCACCCTGGTTGCCATGAGAGGCAACTGGGGCTGGACCATATTCGCCGTCGTATGGGGGCTGGCGCTGGCCGGGACGGTATTCAAGCTCTTCTTCACCGGCAGATTTACGGTTGTCTCAACCGCTCTGTACATCGCCATGGGTTGGATTGCCGCGGCCGCAATTGTCCCGCTCATTCAGAGTGTGTCGGGGCGAACGCTGGTCTGGTTGTTTGCCGGTGGACTGTTCTACACCGGGGGGGTTGCGTTCTACCTGTGGCGCCGGCTCCCGTTCAACCACGCGATCTGGCACCTGTTTGTTCTTGGCGGAACCGCCTGTCACCTCGTGGTCGTGCTGACACTCTGAGGACTGTGAGACGGGCTCACCGGAGACGCTTGCGCTCGGCGTACCGCAGTACGGCCTTCCGCATGCGGATTGAGGAAGGAGTGATCTCTACCAGCTCGTCGTCCCCGATGAAGTTGATTGCCATCTCCAGGTTCATGATACGGTGTGGCGTAAGTATGACGTTTTCGTCCTTGTTGGCGGCCCGCATGTTCGAAAGCTTTTTCGTCTTACAGGGATTTACGTTCAGGTCGTTGTTGCGGTTGTGTTCTCCAACGATCATACCCTCGTAAACCTTCTCACCGGGACCGATGAATATCTGCCCCCGCGGTTCCAGGTTGAAAAGCGCGTACGGTACCGATTGGCCTAACCGATCGGCAACGAGGGATCCGGTCTTCCGTGCCGGGAAAGCTCCTCGCCAGGCTTCGTAGCCCTCCAGAAAGGCGTTCATGATTCCGGTTCCGCGGGTATCGGTAAGCAGTTCATCGCGGAAGCCGATGAGGGCACGAGAAGGAACGGAGAACTCCAGCCGCGTTCGGCCGCGGGCGTGGTTGGTCAGGTTTGCCAGGCGGCCTTTTCGGAGAGAGAGTTTTTCGGTGACGATGCCG
>DAOWMR010000011.1 GCA_030642995.1 Spirochaetales bacterium | reverse complement strand
TCACCATGGGATGCTGAGCCGAGCATCCGGGGAAGCCGTGGATGAGGTGATGGTTGCCGTTTTTCGTGCCCCTGCCGGTTACACCGGCGAGGACTCGGTGGAGATCTACGGTCACGGCAGTCCGGCGGGGGTTCGGCGCATCCTGGGGGCGCTGTACGAGATTGGGTTTCACCCGGCTGCGCCCGGAGAGTTCACCCGGAGAGCCTTCCTGAACGGCAAGATCGATCTGACGCGCGCCGAGGCGATCAACGATCTGGTGAACTCCCAGACCCTGGAAGCGCACCGACTGGCCCTGGATCGGTTGAGTGGCGGCGTTCAGACCGCCGTCGGGGCCATCCGCTCGGATTTGGTAGCACTCATGGCGCAAATTGCGATCCAGCTCGACTATCCGGAGGAGGACACCGAGGACGCCGCGCTTGATGATGCTCTCCTGGTGCACTGTGCGGAGAGGCTTCAGGCGCTCGCCGTTTCCTACCGCCATGGCCGTCTTGTTCAGGAGGGGGTGTCCGTGGCGCTCGCAGGCAGGACCAATGCCGGCAAGAGCTCGCTGTTTAACACGCTCTTGAGACAGGATCGGTCCATTGTCAGCGATCTTCCCGGGACCACACGGGATTACCTGGAAGCAACCGTGGACATCGGCGGCATGCCTGTCCGTCTTTTCGATACCGCTGGACTGCGCCCTGCCGGACATGGTTCAGCAGGGGGGCCAATTGAGGAGGAGGGAATCCGTCGCAGTCGCGCCGTAATGGCTGCGGCCGATCTCGTTCTCTACGTACTGGACGCGACAGAAGGGGTGTCGAACGAGGACAAACGTCGAATCTCAGAGATCGGCACACAAACGCCGGTCGTGCTGGTCTGGAACAAAATCGACCTCACCGAAGCCGATCCGCCGGATAAAGCGGTGCCTGTCTCCGCACTCACGGGCGATGGGCTGAACGAGCTAAACGAACACATCTTTCTGGTGGCGGCCGGAGAGGAGCCGGCTGGGGACGGAGGCCGCGTCACCGGGGCCTCACCGTCCCGCGTCGTCATTGATTCCGCTCGGCAGCACCATCTCCTGACACGGGCCCTTGAATCCGTCGAGCAGACTCGCACGTCGCTCGGACAGGGTATGCCGGTGGACGTCTTGGCGGTTGATCTGCAGGATGCCATGAACGCGATCGGTGAAATCACCGGCGAGGTGGCGAGCGAAGAAATTCTCAATGCCATGTTCGGGTCATTTTGCGTAGGCAAGTAGGGCGGCCGTTGCCACACCTGGGGCGCCGTGGTAGCCTGCGCCTGATGGATGCAGAGGCCGTCGTAATCGGTGGGGGTCATGCCGGGATAGAGGCCGCACTGGCACTCGCGCGACTCGGTCACTCCACGATACTCGTTACGCAGAATCCGGATCAGATTGGCAAGCTCTCGTGCAACCCTGCCATCGGCGGGCTGGCAAAGGGCAATATGGTCCGCGAAATTGATGCGCTCGGTGGCGAAATGGGGCGCCTGATCGACGCAACCATGATCCAGTTTCGTGTATTGAATCGGAGCCGGGGGCCGGCGGTGCAGGCGCCGAGAGCCCAGGCGGACAAGCTGGCGTACCATGTCGCAGCAAAGTCCGCTTTGGAAGTGCAGAGCGGTCTCCACATTTTCCAGGACACCGTCACCGAGCTGATCCGGGACCCGACGGGCCGACGCATAACCGGTGTGAGGACCGAGCGTGGGAGGGAGATCACGGCCAGGGCCGTGATCGTCACCACCGGGACCTTCCTCAACGGTCGGATTTTCATTGGAGAGTACATCGCATCGTCGGGACGTCTTGGCGAGCCGGCGGCCCTTGGTCTTGACCGGTCGCTCCGGGAGATCGGATTTCGCGTCGGTCGGCTCAAGACAGGTACGCCGGCGCGGGTCCATGGTGATTCGCTTGACTATGGCCGGATGGAAGAGCAGTTCGGCGATGACGAGATCGTGCCGTTTTCGTTTTCCCACACGACGGTTGATCGACCTCAAACCTCGTGCTACATCACCTTCACCAATGAGCGTACCCACCAGGTGATCCGTGACAACATGGATCGTTCTCCGCTCTATTCCGGTGAGATTGAGGGCGTGGGTCCGCGCTATTGTCCATCCATAGAGGACAAGGTCGTCAAATTTCCGGATCGTGATCGACATCAGGCCTTCGTGGAGCCTGAGGGCCGACAGACGCGCGAAATGTACCTCAACGGTCTCTCCAGCTCCCTCCCGGAAGATGTCCAGGAGGAGTTCCTTCGCACGATTCCGGGACTGGAGCACGTGCAGATAATCCGCCCTGCTTATGCCGTGGAGTACGACTATATCGATCCATCTCAGCTCTGGCCCACCCTCGAGTCCAAGATGGTCACCGGCCTCTACGTGGCCGGTCAGACGAACGGTTCTTCAGGCTACGAGGAGGCCGCGGCCCAGGGCCTCATGGCCGGGATCAATGCTGCGATGCAGCTTCAGGGAGAACCGCCGGTAATTCTGTCTCGTGCCGATGCCTATATTGGTGTGCTCATCGACGATCTCGTCACTCTCGGCGCTCGGGAGCCTTATCGGATGTTCACCTCCCGCGCCGAGCACCGGCTCTCCCTTCGTCACGATTCCAGCGATTCCCGCCTCCTCGAGCGGGGCCACGCACTCGGACTGCAGCCCGATGAAGCATACGAACGCTTCATGGAGAAACGCGACGGCCTTGATGCTATCAAAACCCTGCTCAAGTCTCGGAGGCTTGGTGAGACGGAGGTGGAATCGGGTTCACGGATGACGGCCCACGTCGGGAAGACATTCCACCAGGCGTTGAAATCCCCTGAGGTGGCGCTTGATGATCTCCTGCAATTTGACGAGTCAATTGCAGAGGGGAAACCGGTCGAGTGGCTTCGTCAGGTTGAACTGGACGTGAAGTATGAGGGTTACGTGGCGCGGCAGGAACGCCAGATATCCCGATTCAAGAAGCTCGAGCATCAGGCCATCTCACCTGAGTTTGACTACGATCTGGTACCCGGGCTCTCAAACGAGAGCCGCGAACAACTCAAGCAGATTCGTCCGCTGTCCCTCGGTCAGGCCTCCCGCGTGCCGGGGGTCCGAAGCGCCGATGTGGCCGTGCTGATGGTTGCTATCGGGCGGGGCGCGGGGCAGTGACCACACCGGCCTGGGAAACTGTTCTGCGTGACGGACTCGAGCGACTCGGGCTCGGGCGACGGGCCGGCGTGGGACATCTCCTGGCGTACACTCGCGAACTCCAGCGTTGGAATGAACGACTCGGTCTGGTCCACGCTTCCGGCACCGAGTTGATCGTTCGGCACATTCTGGATTCCCTTGGGGGCCTGACCGTCGTCCAGGCACTGGTTGAAGACCGCGATGCGCCGGTCATTGCGGACATCGGGACCGGCGGGGGGTTGCCGGGTGTTCCTCTGGCGTGTTTCCTGCCGGGCGCAAGAATCCATCTCGTTGAGCGATCCGAAGGCAAGTGCGGTTTCCTTCGCGGCGCTCTTCTCGCGGCAAGGATCAGGAATGCCATGGTGGTCAACGAGACCCTGCGGGAGTTGCGGGAGCCGTTTGACTTGATTGTGTTTCGTGCTTTCCGGCCGCTTTCGGAGTCTTTCGTCAATCAGTTGACGCAGCTGCTCAGACCGGGTGGTGCGGTGTGTGCGTATAAAGGCCGGGCGGAGCGGGTTGAGACCGAGATTGCATCACTTGGCGATGACCTGACGGCCCGCCTCTGTACAGAAATCGTACGTGTGGATATCCCCTTTCTTGCGGAGGAACGCCATCTTGTGATTCTGAAACCCCGCGTTGCCGATATTGCTATGCCTTCTGGAGGATCTTGAGAAATGACTCCTTGTTGACGAGATCGACGAATCGGGCCTCCACGAACGCCTCAGCCCCTTCCGAAAACACACCTGCGCTGAGACAGAAACCGCGACCTGCATGAAGTTCCTTCATTCGTGACTGCAAATCGCGCACAACGAGTTCCCCCGTTTGGCCTGTTGTTCTCATGAAACGGAAGAGCGTGATGTCGTCCCACTTCGGGGTATGAATTTCGGCGAGGAAGTCGGCCGACTCGGCGCTATTGACGTTGATATCCGTGATCTTGACGGTGGACTTGGCGAAGTACGACGTAACGATCTTCCGGCACAGTCCGACGAACTCGGACGCCGGCGCCATCAGGTATATTTGCAGGTTTTTGTTGCCGGCCAATTCTCGGCCACGTTCAATCTGTTGGGCCACGTCCTTGTATACGGGATTCACCTGTGCGATCTCGTGCAGAATAGTGATCGCCTTTTCCAGATCCTGCATGCGCGTGTAGGTCGCGGCCAGACGATACTTCAGCTCGAGCAGGACCTCCGGCGGTATGGACTCGTGTTTGAGCCCAATCTGGAAATCAATTTCCGCGTCGTCGTACAGGCGACTCTTCAGGTGCAACGAACCGGAGATCAGCGCCGAGCGGGGTCCGTACGTGGGATCCGCTCGAAGCTGATGGAAGATTTTTCCTGCCTGGTCCAGCTGTCCCAATTCGTAATATGCCTGGCCCAGGTAGAACAGACACTCCTTGTCATCGGGCGTCGCGAGGACCACCTTTCGGAGGAGACCGATGGCGTCGTTGAACCGCTTCACCCGAAAGAACGCCTGACCAAGGAACCGTGTCGTCGGAACGTGTTCCGGGCGACTCTCATGAGCCGATCGCAGGAGCGTGGCCGCGCGCTCGTAGTTTTTGCGCTTCAGTTCCAACTGTCCCAGATTGTAGTTGATCTCAAAGACATCCTTGTGATCGCGCGACGCGAGCAGGAGGCTCCGGTAGGCATCCTGGTATCGCTTGAGCTGCATTGATGCCAGTCCGTGCCGCATCAGCATCACGTGTTCATCCAGCCCGGGGTTGGTGGCGACAAGGTCGGCCAGCTTGGAGTACACCGTTGCCGCCTTTTCCCAGATCTGGTCGGCGAAGTACACGTCTCCAATTGCGCTGAGTGCGTCCACGTCCTTGGGATTCTGCGCGAGCGTCCGATTGGCCGTTCTGATGATGCTCTGAGAGTCCCTGCGCCTCTTCGGCCGCGACGGCGATCCGCGCAGGAATGCCACCGACACGAGGACGAGAATAATAACTCCGACACCGACGAGTGCAATGAGGACCGGCAAACTCATTTACTGTATTGTTCTGTGATCCTTTCGGAGTGTCAACGTAGTCTGCAGTGAGTAGAGGCGGTTGCAGTAAACAAGCTTCACAGACGATAATGGGATCGAGGAGGAGCTGCTGTGGATAGTTCCATTATTGCGGTTCGCGTTGCCAACGGCAGTTTTGTTCCAATCCTGGAGACATCGAGCAAGACTCGACGAAGACTCGTTCTGACGACAATCCGTGACGACCAGACGAGCGTACAGATCGATTTGTACCGTGGAGCGGACGAGGGTATGGAGAATGCCGAGTACGTCGGCAGTCTCATGATTGAGAACATTGAAGCCGCCGTCAAAGGTCAAGCGGACATTGCCCTGCTCCTCGGTATCGATGAGAGCGGCAATCTCAATGCCACCGCGACCGACAAGAACTCGGGAGAGTATCAATCGCTTTCGGTGAGTCTCGAGTCGGTTGAACAGGGGGGGGGCTTCGACCTGCCTGATTTTGAGTTGAGTGACAAAGAGCTGACGCTTGATGACCTCTCGATGGACGAGGAGGAAATTGCTCTGGACGAGTCCGCCTCTTCGCTTTCGCTCGACGACGTCACGCTGGAGGAAGATCTTTCGTTTGACGTCGAGTCCGAGCCGGCCACCGATACCCTGGCCGCTCCTGCAACCGAACTTGCGGGGATTGAGGAGTTTTCCGAGGAACTGATTTCACTGGATGAATCTCTCGCCGACGAACTACCGGAGCTGGACGCAGGCATGGTTGAGGCGGATCTCGGTGAAGAGGATTTCACTTTTGACGAGCTGGAGTCCGGACCGGAGGACAACCTGTTCGATGACGCCGAGATCCTGGAGGATACCGAAGTCGGTGCGACTGTAGAGGATGCAACTGCAAGCAAAGCGACTGTCATCGATGACGGTGCGGATGAGGTTTCCGAGTTCGGTGACGCTCCCGAGTTCGACGAGGAGACCTCCGAGGAGATCGAGGACACCTTGAGTCCCGACGAGTTTGCTCGGCTCGATTCAACACCCGACGAATCGACGGTGCACGGCGATTACGGGTCCGCCGAGCAACCGCTTGCGCCTCGAAGGTCAAATGCCATCGTCTATATCGGCTATATCATACTCGCGCTTGCGGCTCTGGGTGTTCTCACCTATCTGGTGTTTCGTTTGCTCGAAGGCCCCCCGGCGCCGCCGCTGCAGGCATCATTCCCGCTGCTTCTTGCGGGGCTGCCGATGAAACGCGGCCGCCGTCGGCGGAGAAGGGCGCGTCGGGTCAACTGATCAGGTGCTGATTCCGAACAGACATCTCACTGTCAGCGCGTGTATTCTGATTCTCGTTGCCACTCCCATTCTCGATGCGACGGGCGTCGCTTCCGAGGTGTGGAGCATTGATCGTGACGAAATTTGGCTCAGATTGCGAACGGGCGACCACGAGTTTCTCACAACCATCGACTTCGCGCCCTCGGGCCGATCCGGGGTGAACCTCCGGGAGGCGCGCAGGCTGGGTGATGATGCGTTCCACATGCTCGGGCTTATCTACAAGGATCTGGATCTCCCGCTTTCTGCCGAGCGACTGTTCAGATCCTCGTGGGACGAGGCCATCGAACCATGGTCTCGGGAATCACTTGTGGAGCTACTCCGGATGCTCGATGCGAGCGAGCGATTCCCGGAGTCGGAGTTGCTTGCCGGAGCCGGCCGTGACCGCTACGGAGATGAGCCCGATATCCTTCGATTTCTCATCAGCTCCCTCTACCGACAGGAGAAAGATACGGAGGTGATTGCGCTTTCGAGGGTTCTCGACCCGTTGATCAGCGGTCCCAATTCCACCGACTTGTTGCGCTCCGAGAATGCACTCTGGCTCGCTGTTTCCAGCTCAAGGCTCCGGTTGCCGGGCTGGGAAGAAAATTACCGGAAGCTGTTTGCCGATCATGGGGCGGATCAGGTTCACTCCCGCGTCTGGGCACACCTGCGGGCAAACCCGGACACTGCGTCACGATTCTCTCCCGCGGAACTGCTGTTCTTCGAGGCAAAGCAGATGCTTGCCGAGGGCCGATCAGTGGAAGCGATAGGTCTCTTCTCGGCTCTTGCGGACAGGTGGGTTGCGGCGAGTGATGATGGTGCGAGCGACGGCTCCCGCGAACTTCTCCTTTCACCGTCCGGACTCTTTGATTTTTACCTGGCCGGGGCCTTCAGCGGCCGGCAATCCGCGACCGCCGCCCGGATGATTGCGATCGCCGACGAGGCGACGGCAGACGTCGGGACAAACGATGTTGCGGTCCGTGCGCTTGAGTACGCCGGTCGTCTCTACCGGACAGCCGGTAACTATCGGGCGGCTATCGTGCAACTGAAGCGGGCCTTGCTCATTCAGCCGTCGGGGACGGAGGCCGAGCGTGTGAGGTGGTACCTGCTGAGTAGTCGGGTTCGGTTGGACCCCGTGGCGACGGCGGGGTCACTCGCCGGAGTGACACCGACTCTCGGAGACCCGGCCTACTACGGTGATCTCTTTTCGGAGCTGGCAATGCGCCTTGCAGGACTCGAACGATGGGATGCATTTCTCCAGGCCTATCAGGCAATCCGGGATTTCGCGACCGCCGGTACGCGAGCGGGGTACGAACTGGTTCTGGCGCAGGCTATCGAGCGAGGCGTACTCCCGGCAAACCCGGTGCAGCGCGACTCGCTCAGTGCGGCTTACCTGCAACGAGCCGCAGCACAGAGTGACGACCCGTTCTCTGCGCTTGTTGCTTCAGCCTTGCTCGGCCAGTCAGGGGAATCCATTCTCCTCGATGCCGTTCGGGCGCCTGGGGACGGAGGCGCGGGGCCGGGCGTTGAGGCGACGCGAGCGGAACAGGAGGCACACGCCGAGCAACTCCTGATATCGTTCATGCGTTTCGGGCTTCTCGGTCGTGCGTACACGATGGCCCGGGAGAACGCCGGACTCATCCAGTCCGAAACGCTGATCGAGCTATCGGACCGGTTGGCCGCGAGCGGGCGGATCAGAGAGTCAATCCAGGTCGGAATGCGGATCACTTCGGAAGGCGAATCCGGTGACGTCGGCGGTCCTCAATTGGATGATGTTCTTCAACGGCAGTATCCGCTGGGATTCGTCGCTGCGTTTGACGAGGTTCTCGCGCATGAATCGATTGACCGTTGGGTGCTGTTTGCCCTGGTTCGCGACGAAAGCCTCTTTGATCCGGAAATCGTCAGTGGCGCCGGCGCAATCGGGCTGACCCAGCTCCTTCCGGCGACGGCCGATGACGTGGCACGCCGCATGGGAATTAACTCGCCGGATCTCACCGACCCGCTTCAGAATCTCCGCGTCGGGGCTCGCTATCTCGCCATGCTGGAGGCCCAGTTTGGAGGGCTGGTGAAGGCAATTGCTGCATACAATGCCGGCCAGGGACGGGTCAGAAGCTGGGAACGTCAACGGCCCGGGCTGGACGGCGTGCTCTTTCATCGATCGATTCCATTCGAAGAGACATACAATCACATTCGAAACATCGTTGTGTCGGCGGCCTATTACGGCTATCTTTACGAGGGCCGAAGCCCCACCGAGACCATCCGCATCGTGTTCGGGGACCTCCGAACCGGTGAGTGAGAGAGTTCATGACCATCGTTCAAGCATTGCTTCTCGGGGCCGTCCAGGGTGCTGCCGAGTTCCTGCCGATATCCAGTTCGGGGCATCTTGCGGTGCTCAAGTCAATCCTGGACGTCGGTGACGTTCCGATTCTATTTGATGTGATCCTCCATATCGCGACGCTCATCGTCGTGGTGTTTGTATTTCGACAGCGAATTTGGGGAATTCTGAGATCGATTGGAAGGTGGATTGCCCGGCGAGTGAATGAAGCGGATGGGGAGAACCTTCGCCTCGCCTGGGTCATCATTGTGGCCACGGTGATAACGGCCGTCATCGGTCTGGGGGTGGGGCAACTGGACATCGGCGCCAACCCCAGGATAGTCTCAGCCCTCTTCATCGTGACCGGCTTCATTCTCATCGGTTCGCGGTTCTTCTCAGGGACCAGGGACTACCGTGAAATAGGTCTTCGCGACGGCCTGATCGTCGGCTTCAGCCAGGGGCTCGGGGTCTTCCCGGGTATCTCCCGGAGCGGCATCACCATCACCGCCGGGCTCGTCTCGGGTCTGAACCGTGAGAAGGCGGGAGAGTTCGCGTTTCTCGTGTCCATACCGGCCATCCTCGGCGCCTTCATTCTCACCCTTCGGGATGCAGGAGAACTTTCGGAGAGCGTTGGTGCCGTGGCCCTTGCCGTCGGCTTCATTGCGGCGCTCCTCGTCGGGATTGCTTCTCTCACGGTGCTCTTGAGGCTGATCAGGAGCGGCAAGCTCTTTTACTTCGCCATCTACCTGATTCCTCTCGGGATTGTCGGCCTGATCCTTCTCTGACCCGCGGCAGCTGGCACAGGTCACCGTTTACTGACAGCCCTGATCCTCCGATAAAGGGAAGAGGAGGGGTTGTGACCGACAGTTTCACTGATCGACCAAACATCCGGAGCTTTGTTTCCGGTTCGCTGTTCCTGCTCGCTGCGGCAAGTCTCACATCACTCCTTCTCGCGTTCTGGGCGCCCGCAAGTCAGAACCTGATGGTGATTCTGATGCGGGCACCAAGTCGGTTCTTCGTGGAGAGCTTCCACGTGGCAGCCTTCTATCTGCCCGCGATGCTCACCACGGCTGCAATCCTTCTTCTCGCACACCGGGCCCGGCCGTTGCATCTGATGATGCTCGGAGGTTCGGTAATTCCATTTTTCACCCTCGCTCTTGCGTTCCGCATCGGAACCGGTTCGTCAATAGGCGAGTCTCCAATCACCGCCGGCCTTGTAACGGCGGTCGGTGCGCCGGTGTCAACGGTGGCGTCGATACTGCTCGCGGCGCTTGAAGTGTCAGGGATGGCCTACCTGTGGTACATCCATCGCGGCGGCGCCCTCGGCCGCGAAGCTGCGGGCTCCCGAGCGCCGGTCATCGCACTCCTTGAGCCTCCTCGACCGTCGGACGGTCCGGAAACCCTCGTTGATCTCCCGGAACCCGATGCTGACCCATATGTCGAATCCGCTTCCTCCGTCCCTCTGGATGTGACCTTTGAAAACGGCGGATTTGCACCGACCGAGGAGAGCGATGATCTCGACGAGGGCGATCCGTCCGACCGGCAACCGCCGAAACGCCGGAGCACCCGAAAATCACGGTCACCTCGTTATCAGATTCCGATTGACGGCCTCCTTGAGGAGTATGAAGACGACCAGTACTGGAGGATTGACGATGTTACCCGGGCGGCGGCGGAGACCCTCCGGTTCACCCTGGAGGAGTTTGGGATCCAGGCCGAGGTAACGGGGATCCGGAAGGGCCCGGTCATTACCATGTTCGAGATTCTTCCGGCCCCCGGGGTCAAACTCAGCAAAATTGTGAATCTGTCGGACAACATCGCGCTGCGGCTGGCTGCGTCAAGTGTTCGAATCGTGGCGCCCATTCCGGGGAAGCACGCAGTGGGCATTGAGATCCCGAACGCACACCGGGCCATTGTTGGTTTCGCCGGACTGCTTCGCGAAGAGAGCTTCCGCGCCCCGAGGATGGAGATTCCTATTGCGCTCGGGACGGACATCCCGGGCGACGCCCAAATCGTTGATCTCACGCGAATGCCGCACGTTCTCATAGCCGGTGCAACCGGAAGCGGCAAATCGGTGTGTGTCAATTCAATCATCTGCTCCATCCTCTACCGACGGTCTCCGGAGGAAGTGAAGCTGATCCTGATCGATCCCAAGATTGTCGAGCTCAAGTTCTACAATGACATCCCGCACCTTCTCACGCCGGTGGTAACTGATCCCAAGCGGGCGTTCCAGGCACTTCAATACTGTATCTACGAAATGGAGCGGCGGTACACCTTGCTGGATTCGCTGCAGGTTCGCGACGTGCAGAGCTACAACAGAAAGATTGTTTCCAAGCAGCTCGCGACTGAGCCAATTCCGTACATCGTCGTCGTTGTGGACGAGTTTGCCGATCTCATGGCAACGAGCGGCAAGGAACTGGAGAACACGCTCGCCCGGCTTGCCGCCATGAGTCGAGCGGTGGGAATTCACCTGGTCCTTGCGACGCAGCGACCGAGTATCGACGTCATCACGGGCCTGATCAAGGCAAACATTCCCAGCCGAATTGCATTCATGGTCGCGAGCAAGGTGGACTCGCGGATCATCATCGACACGCAGGGCGCAGAGAAGCTGCTCGGCCGCGGGGACATGCTCTTCACGAGTGCCTGGGATCCTTTCCCTCTCCGGTTGCAGGGCGCGTACCTCTCCGAAGAAGAGGTGGAGCGGGTCGTGGAGCATGTGAAGCAGCTCGGTGAGCCTGAATACATCGATGATGAGATTTTTCTCGATGAGGACGATGAAGACTACGTGCGGGGCGAACTCGAGGACCCTCTCATGGAAAAGGCCATTGATATCGTTGTGACTGCAGACAAGGCGTCGGCAAGTTATCTCCAGCGCCGGTTGAAGATAGGCTACAACCGTGCGGCGCGAATGGTTGAGGAGATGGAGCGTCTTGGGATCGTGGGTCCGCAGCAGGGAAGCAAGGCGCGCGAGATAATCAGCATACCGGATCGACGGTAGAGGCTCGTCGAACCTTACACTTCTGAGTTGGCGTCCGTTGCAGCAGCGTCCACTGCAGCAGCGCCCGCCGCGGCGGCGTTGCGTTTCAACCGGATGAGATAGATCAGATTCTCGATCTCCAACCCGATATTTGCGTTATGAACCGTGCATTCCTCGGTGCAGCCGTGATCCTCGCAGGCGGCTCCGCACTTGAGCTCCACCGAGGTGAAATTCAGGACACCGCGGATGCCTGCGTCCACCATCAGTTCGAACACGTTTGTGGCAACGTGGTCCGGTACCGCGAGGACGGCTACTTCGATGTTGTGTTCGTGGACGAATGCCGGGAAATCTGTCATAGAGAGTACCGGAACCGGACCCTCGGAACTCAATCGATCCTCGTTTGCGTCGAAACAGGCGACGATTCGGATTCCCTCTCGGGCGAACTCCTGGTAGTTGATGAGCGCGGTGCCAATCCGGCCGCAGCCCACTACGATAACGTCTTCGGACTCCTTTTTGCCCAAGACCTCCGTTAACGTGCCGATCAAGGTGTCAATCGTGTACCCGCCCCGTTTGTTTCCCGTGACACCGACTACCGAGAAGTCCTTTCGAACCACTGCGGGAGTTGCCCCTATGGCGTCGCCGAGATTATTGGAAAAGACCTTCACGAGACCAAGCCCTTTGAGTTCTTGAAGTACGCGGAGATACCGGGCCAATCGAAGAACCATTGGACCGTGAATTCTATCGTCCATTAATGTGCCTCATTTCACAATAGTCGAAGAATAGTCTGTATGAATAGTACACTATATTTCATGATTCGCAAAGTACGCCCAATACAAACAAATAGACAACTTTTATCTGCAACTATTGTTCCTGAAGCGCCAATATTCTATACCTTGAGCGTAACGCTCAGGAATCATTGGAGGCTTCATGCCGGTCACAGAAGAATTGACTCTGCCTGAGAGCGTTCAGGACTTCATTGAGAAGTGGCGGGACAAACCGGGCAACCTCATTATGGTTCTCCACAAGGTTCAGGAAGCCTTCGGATACGTGCCGAGGGGCGTCGCGCTGGAACTCGCCCGAGAGCTTGATGTTCCGTTGGCAAAGATGTACGACATTATCACATTTTACCACTTCTTCAAGCTCGAGAAGCCCGGACGGAATCCGGTTTCGGTCTGCATGGGTACCGCATGTTACATCAAGGGTGGCCAGGATCTCATCGCCGAGCTCGAGGATCTGCTGGGGATTGGTCTCAACGCGGTAACCGAGGACGGGGAATTCAGCGTCGAGGCGGTCCGATGCGTCGGATGCTGCGGTCTGGCGCCGGTGCTCGTGGTGAACGAAGAGATCCACGGCAAGGTGACGAAAGAGAAGCTGCCGGAGATCCTCGCAAAGCACCGGGAAGTATCGGCGGAGTGAGCGGAGGAAACCATGGGTAGGATGAACCTGAACAAACTGAGAGCCCTGCGCGAGCAGAAGCGACGCGAGCTTGGCCTGGGGGAGGGCGGTAACAACACCATATACGTGGTCGTCGGCATGGGAACGAGCGGAATTGCCGCCGGGGCGAGAGAGACCTTTGCCACCCTCAACTCCGAGTTGGAATTTCACGAACTCACCAATGTGATCCTCAAGCAGACAGGGAGTCTGGGTTTGGATCATGCGGAGCCGCCGGTCGAGGTCCGGGTGCCGGGAATGCCGTCGATCATCTACGGCAAGGTGGATGCGGTGGTGGCGTCCAAAATCGTGCGCAAGCACATCCTGGAGAGAACCCTCGTGAACGCGCATGTATTTGATCAGCGGGCTGTCGACATTGTTCAGGGTGCGCAACTCTCAGGGACGGAGGCGAGATAATGGCATTCCAGCGCTACATCCTTGTCTGCGGCGGCGCCGGATGCCACGACAATGCATCGGAAGGGGTTTTCCGGGGCTTTATCCACGAGATAGAGGCCAAAGAACTGCAGAGTACCGTCCAGGTTGTGAAGGCCGGGTGCTTTGGGTTCTGTGAGAAGGGCCCGGTTGTCAAGATTCTCCCGGACGAAAAGATCTACGTCGGGGTTGGCGTGGACGACATTCGCGAGCTGGTCAGCGAGCACGTGGTCGGAGGTCGATTTGTCACCCGCCTTCTGTATGACGAGAGCGAGAGCAAGCAGCATGTTCGCGTGGACGATCTGGATTTCTACTAGAAACAGTTCCGGATTATTCTCCGCAACTGCGGTGTCATTGATCCAGAGGAGATCACCGAGTACATCGCGCGTGACGGGTATGTTGCGCTCGAGAAAGTCCTCTTCGACATGACGCCTGACGATGTCATCTCGGCGTTGAAGACATCAAAACTGCGCGGGCGCGGCGGCGCGGGATTCCCAACGTGGATGAAGTGGAACTTCACGAAAGAGGCGACCGGAACAGCGAAGTACGTCGTCTGCAACGCGGACGAGGGTGACCCCGGCGCATACATGGACCGGAGCGTCCTGGAGGGGGATCCGCACTCAGTCCTGGAATCAATGGCCATTTGCGGGCGAACCATCGGCGCCGCCCAGGGCTACATCTACATCCGCGCGGAGTACCCGCTTGCCATCAGTCGACTGGAGCGTGCCATAGCGCAAGCCGGCGATATGGGTCTGCTCGGGAAGGACATTCTCGGAAGCGGGTTCGATTTCGAGATCGAGCTGCGGCTGGGGGCCGGCGCCTTCGTGTGCGGGGAGGAAACGGCCCTCCTGGCCTCAATTGAGGGAGAGCGCGGAATGCCGCGACCCCGGCCTCCGTTCCCGTCGGTCAAGGGCCTGTGGGGCCGGCCGACCGTGATCAACAATGTGGAAACATGGGCAAATGTCCCGGTCATCATCACGCGCGGTGCCGAATGGTTCGCGAACATAGGGACGGAGGACAGCACCGGCACGAAGGTTTTCGCGCTGACCGGCAGGATTGAGAACTCGGGCCTCGTCGAGGTTCCCATGGGAACCTCACTGCGCGACATCGTGTTCAACATCGGCGGCGGGATTCCCAACGGTAAAGCGTTCAAGGCCGTGCAGACAGGCGGTCCGTCGGGTGGCGTCATCACCGCCGACCACCTCGATACTCCAATCGACTACACCCCCCTGCAGGAACTCGGTTCCATCATGGGGTCGGGCGGGATGATCGTGATGGACGAGACCGACTGCATTGTGGACATTGCCAAATTCTACCTGGAGTTCACGGTGGAGGAGAGTTGTGGCAAGTGTGCACCGTGCCGGATTGGCGGGCGCAAGCTCTACAACATTCTGACCGGAACAACAAAGGGAACCGGCACCCAGGAAGACATCGAGAAGATGCGCACCATCGGGAGCGCCATGCAAAAGGCGAGCCTCTGCGGTCTCGGCCAGACGGCGCCCAATCCGATCTTGAGCCCCCTCCGGTATTTCCGGCCGGAGTACGACGCTCACATCAACGACAAACTGTGTCCCGCCGGGGTCTGTAAGGACCTCATTCGGTTTGAGATCCTCACGGACAAATGCATCGGGTGCGGTGTGTGCGCCCGGAAGTGCCCTGTGGGCTGCATCTCCGGAGAGCGACGAGAGCCTCACGAAATTGACCAGTCCCAGTGCATCAAGTGCGGTGAGTGTTTCGAGGTATGCAAGTTTGACGCCGTCCTGCGGGCGTAGGACAGGAGCGCATCAATGGCAACTATGGTAAATCTTCAGATAAACAATATTGCGGTGAGCGTTCCCGAAGGAACCAATGTTCTGGACGCGGCGGCAACTGCGAACGTCCGCATCCCCAAGCTCTGCTATCACCCCGACCTGCCCGCGTGGGCAGCCTGTGGGATTTGCGTGGTCAAGATTGAGGGGTCCAACAAGCTCGCCCGATCCTGTGCGCTTCCGGTGGCTGAGGGGATGAAGGTGATCACCCACGACCCGGAGCTCCAGGAAGTCCGTCGTACCGTCATCGAACTCATCCTCTCGACCCACCCGAATTCCTGTCTTACCTGCCCAAGGAACGGCACCTGTGAACTCCAGACGCTGGCCGCTGATTTCGGGATCCGCGACCAGCCCTACGAACAGATTATTCGGGATATCCCTGCCGACACCTCGACCCCCTCAATCGTCCTCAACCCTGAGAAATGTGTGGCGTGCGGCCGGTGCGTGGCGGTCTGTCAGGGAGTGCAGGATGTGTGGGCACTCGAGTTCATCGGACGTGGTGATGAGACACGGATGGCGCCGGCCGGCGATATCCTGCTGGGCGACAGCCCCTGTATCAAGTGCGGTCAGTGTTCGGCCCACTGTCCGGTTGGCGCCATCTTTGAGAAGGATGACACGCGCGTGCTCTATGACGCGGTTCTTGATGAGCGAAAGCATACGGTGGTGCAAATTGCCCCGGCCGTTCGCGTCGCGCTCGGCGAGGCGTTCGGCATGGAACCCGGCTCCATTGTGACCGGCAAGATCTATGCTGCGCTGCGTCGGCTCGGTTTCGACACTATATTCGACACGAATTTCGGGGCCGATCTGACCATCATGGAAGAAGGGACCGAATTCGTCCGACGTTTTGTAGAGGGCAAAGGCGCACTGCCGCTCATCACTACCTGCTGTCCGAGCTGGGTGGACTACATGGAGAAGTACTATCCGGACATGATCCCGCACTTCTCAACGGCGAAGAGCCCGCAGATGATGCTCGCGGCCATGACCAAGACCTATTACGCGAAGCAGATCAAGACCGATCCGAGCGACATCTTCATGGCGTCGGTCATGCCCTGCACTTCCAAGAAGTATGAAATCGTTCGTGACGAGAACATGTACTCATCAGGCTGCCAGGACATTGACGCATCCATCACCACGCGCGAGTTGGCCCGAATGATCAAGCAGGCTGGAATCGATTTTGAGACGCTGCCCGATGAAACCGTCGACGAGGCGCTGGGCATCTACACCGGCGCAGGAACCATCTTCGGCGCGACCGGCGGCGTGATGGAGGCCGCGTTGCGAACCGCCTACTACCTCGTAACCGGGGTGGATCTGCCCGGAGTGGAATTTGAGGCGATTCGGGGGCTCGAGGGTATCAAGCGAGCAACTATTGATATTGAAGGCGCCGAGGTCCGGGTCGCGGTTGCGCACAACATGCTCAACACGAAGATCATCCTGGAAGAGGTGAAGTCCGCGCTTGCGGCCGGCAAGGAACCACGTACCACTTCATAGAGGTCATGGCGTGTCGCGGCGGATGTATTGCCGGCGGCGGACAGCCATACGGTGGCACCGACGAAATCCGGAAGAAGCGTATCGCCGCACTCTACGCCGACGACAAGGCGCAGACCTATCAGTGTAGCCACCATAACCCGTCCATTCAGAAACTCTACAAGAATTTCCTCGGCGAACCGTTGGGCGAGAAGAGCCACAAGTATCTGCACACACACTATACTGCACGGCCTATCTACTCGAAATAGCCGTGCCTGCGCAGCGTGGCCGGACAACTTGTGCTTGCGTGCTGCGCGTTTTTCCTTTAGAGTACTGGCACTTATTCAAAGTTTCTAAGGAGGAACTACTCATGAAAAGAACTCTACTCATGATGCTTTCGCTCCTTCTCCTGCTCCCGGCGTTTGTTTTTGCCGGTGGTGCAGAGGAGGCGATTGTAGACGTTGAGGTGAGCGATGCAGCGACCACATTTGAGGGCATTCTCGACCTCGACCGAAGTGAAGGCTGGGCCCTTGGCCGAAAGGGTGGACGACTCGTCGTTGCCTCACTTTCGGACCCAAAGTCATTCAATGGTGTGGTGGCCGCAGAGACCAGCTCCACCGACGTCACCAGTATGCTCGAGTCAGGGCTGGCAAGACGGAACCAGTTCACCCTTGAATGGGAACCGGCCATGGCCGAGAGCTGGACGATTTCAGCCGACGAGAAGACGATCACCTATCGACTACGACCCAATCTGGTCTGGTCGGACGGCGAACCGATCACGGCAAAAGACTTTGTCTTCACGGCAAACCAGCTCTTCCTTCGCGAAGATATCGGCTCTAACTCCCGGAGCAGTCAGTTCCAGACAGATCCGGACGGTGGGCCTGATATCCCCATCGTGTGGAAGTACATCAACGCCCGAACCCTCAGCGCCACTTTCCCGCAGGTGACCGCAGGTATCATCACGCAGAGCGCACTCAATGCCTATCCGATGCACATCTATTCAACCGTCATCGGTTGGGAGGCATCCGACGGTCTCGACTATGAGTACACATACGGCACCGACGAGGACGGAAACGACATCCTCGTTGAGATCAAGCCCGGCGGCGTGGACTACGCCGCGGTAACCAGTTTCCAGGGCGTTGACACCAACGTCTCAATCATCGTCTCCAGCGGTCCGTGGCTGATCAAAGAGTACGTTCCGAGCCAGAAGGTCGTATTTGAACCCAACCCGTACTACTGGGAGAAGGACGACGCAGGTGTGCGACTTCCCTATCTGGATGAGATGGTCTACGTGATCATTCCGGACCAGGACAGCCAATTGCAGGCATTCATCGCCGGTCAGACCGACTATTATGGCGTAC
>DAOWMR010000334.1 GCA_030642995.1 Spirochaetales bacterium | reverse complement strand
TCCGCCTATGCGTCCACAAAACTGGTTCCGAAAGACCGACTCGCGACGATGGGGAAACTCGGCGTGGTCATCCGCGATTGGACGCAGGAGAATGCGATAGACGCCCTCGCCTTCCAGTGCTGGACCTCCATCCAAATGAATATCGGAGTCAATCCGTGCACGGTGATGAGCATGCTCTCAGAAGAAATGATCCCGAGCGCCTGCGAGGTGGACGTCACCGGAGTGCTCACGATGTACGCCATGCAACACGCAGCTGGATCACCGGCCGGAATCGTGGACTGGAACAACAACTACGCAGATGACGAGAACAAGTGCGTCTTCTTCCACTGCGGCAACTGGGCGAAGTCGCTGACCGGCGGTGAGGCCGCTGTGCGCACATCACCAATCCTCGGGACGGCCGTCGGGGAGGACAACACTTACGGCGCCCTGCAAGCACGCGCCCCGGAAGGCCCGATGACCTTCGGCCGAATCTCCACCAACGACACGACCGGCGCCATCCTCGCATATGTGGGCGAAGGCTCATTCACCAACGATGAGCTGGATACATTCGGTAGTAGCGCCGTGGTCTCGGTGCCCAAGTTGCAGGGGCTCTTGCGTTACATCTGCTCCAACGGCTTTGAGCATCACGTCGTGATGACGCGCTCACACACGGCAGGCGTCCTGAACGAGGCGTTCGGCAAGTACCTGAAGTGGGACACCTACCGGCATGATGCAGGATGAGTTAGTCGGCAAGTCGATTGCCTATCGGCGAGACATCCTCACCTACATCTACGAATCGGGGGGCGGCCACACCGGCGGTTCACTCTCGTGCGTAGACATCATCAATGTGCTCTACAACTCGATCATGGATATCACGCCGCAAAACTGGGAGTCGTTGGACCGGGACTTCTACATCCAGAGCAAGGGACACAGCGTTGAGGCGCTCTACGTCGTGCTGGCCGATCAGGGGTTCCTGGATCGATCTGAACTCAAGACGGGAAACAAGTTCGGCACCCGGCTCATTGGTCATCCCACGAGGAAGGTGCCGGGGGTGGAGCACAACACCGGCGGCCTGGGCCACGGACTCTCGGTGGCGGCCGGCCTGGCGTTGGCCGCGAAACTGGACCGCCGAGCGTCTCGGGTCTTTTGTCTTCTTGGCGACGGTGAACTGGCAGAGGGTTCCAACTGGGAGGCGGCCATGACCGCCGCCTACTACAAGCTGGACAACCTGACCGCCATCGTGGACCGAAATCGACTTCAGATCACCGGGCACACAGCGGACGTCAACAAACTGGAACCGCTGGCGGACAAATGGACAGCCTTTGGGTGGGCGGTCCACGAGACGGATGGAAATGACGTCGCGGCCCTGGCCGGCGAGTTGCGCGGTGTGCCGTTTGCCGCAGGGAAGCCAAGCCTGCTCTTGGCGAACACGGTGAAAGGCAAGGGCGTGAGCTTCATCGAAGGTGAGGCGGCGTGGCATCACAAGGTGCCCACCCGCGAACAGCTCGCTCAGGCAATGCGCGAACTGGAGGTACAATCATGAGCGGCGCTACGATGCGCGTGCCTGGCGCTGGCGGTTGGACCATGGGCAAGGCCAACCTTGAGGTGTTCGCAGAGACCGTTGAGGAGTTGGCGCGGGCTGATCCTGCGTTGCTTGTAGTGACGAGCGATTCGCGTGGGTCCGGTAAGCTTTCGTCCTTTGCCACGCGCATGCCGGAGCGTGTAATTGAGGTAGGCATTGCCGAACAGAATCTAGTGGGGGTAGCGGCCGGTCTGGCGGCCGGGGGACGGAACGTCATCGCGGTCTCGCCGGCAAGCTTCCTGGCAACCCGCTCCCTGGAACAGATCAAGCACGACGTCTGCTACTCGGACCGGCCTGTCACGCTGGTCGGGATCAGCGCCGGGGTGAGCTATGGGGCGCTGGGCTCAACCCATCATTCGCTCCACGACTTCGCGGCCCTGCGGGCAATCCACAACATCACCGTGGTTGCTCCGGCGGACAATTGGGAAACGCGTGAGGCGATACGCGCGGCGGCTTCCCCGCCCGGGCCGAAGGGGCTCCGCTCGCCGGTGTACATCCGGTTTGGCAAGCAGCCGGTCCCCGACCTGCCGCACACCGGTCCGTTTGCGTTCGGTAAGGGCCGGATCATCCGCGCCGGGAAGGATGCCGCATTCATTGCTACCGGCGAGACGGTCTGGCGGACACTGCGGGCTGCCGAGGCGCTGAGCGCGCGGGGCGTATCCGCGGCGGTGGTAAGCATGCACACGGTGAAACCGCTTGATGAGACATTGCTCCGTGAGGTGGCAGGCGCAGTCCGCGCGGTGGTTGTCGTTGAAGAACACTCCGAACACGGTGGTCTCGGGGACGCTTGCGCGCGAGTACTCATGGAAGCAGGGGTCTCGCCGTCATTCCGCGTGGTTGCGCTGCCCGACGAATACACGGTGACCGGATCGCAAACAGAAATCCTTGATCACTACGGAATCTCGGAATCTGGGCTGGCGGAAACTATGACCGGGCTGCTTGTGGGGGAATAGATGCCACAATACATCCTTGCGATAGATCAGGGGACGAGCGGCACGAAATCAATTGTGTTCACAGAAGCCGGCACGGTTGTCGCCGGCGCGTCGGTGCCCCTTCATACGACCTACACTGCGGATGCCCGCGCAGAACAGGATCCGGAGGGTATCTATCGCAGTGTCATTGAATCGGTCTCCGCCTGCGTCGAGACACTGGAGGCGGAAGCACGAGTCTCGCGGGACCAGGTGTGCTGCGCCGGAATCGCAAATCAGCGAGAAACCTTCGTCCTGTGGGACACCGATGGCGCCCCTTTGCACGATGCGGTGGTCTGGCAGTGCAAGCGCTCGGTGGACATCTGCGGGGAACTCAAGACCGGCGGAGCCGAGGGGGAGATTCGCGCACGGTCGGGTCTCATCGTAGACCCCTACTTCTCCGGCACCAAGGTGACGTGGCTCCTCCGCAATGTTCAGGTCATTCGTGAGGCGCACGACAGGGGCAATGCGCATTTTGGCACCGTTGATTCCTGGCTTCTCTCCAAGCTTACCCGGGGGGCGGTCCACGCGACCGACCATACTAATGCATCACGAACGCTCCTGTTCAATATTCACACCCTCACCTGGGACAACGAACTCGGCAGAATCCTGGAGGCGCCGTCGCTGCGGTTGCCCACGGTTCATCCCTCTGCCCATCACTACGGCGACTCGGATTTCGAAGGAACGTTTCCCAGATCGATTCCAATCACGGCAATGATCGGCGACTCACACGCGGCGTTCTTCGGCGAGCGATGCTACGATCCGGGAAGCGCCAAGGCTACGCTTGGCACCGGCTCATCCATCCTCATCAACGCCGGCGCCTCGGTACCCGCACTCGCACCGTCGGCCATGTCTACCATTGGTTTCAGCCTTCCAAACCGTCTTGACTACGCGCTGGAGGGGATCATTGTGAGTGCGGGGTCCGTTCTCACCTGGCTGGGACGGGATCTCGGCCTCTTCGACGACGCGGTGGAACTGGACGAGATTGCGAATATGGTGGACGACGCGGGCGGTGTCTGTGTCGTGCCCGGGCATGCCGGACTCGGCGCACCGTTCTGGAAGATGGACGCGAAGGGATCTATCACGGGCCTCACCTTCGGGACCACGAAGCAACACATCATCCGGGCCGCCCTCGAGAGCATCCCCTACCAGATTCGGGCGATTCTGGACGCGATAGCCGAGGAGAGCGGGGTCCGCTGTCGGTCGATCAAAGCCGACGGCGGAATCAGTCGAAATCGATTTGTCGTCCGATGGCTGGCCGATACGCTCGGACTGCCGGTACACACCTTTGCCACTGCCGAAGTCACCGCACTGGGGGCGGCGCTTCTCG
>DAOWMR010000492.1 GCA_030642995.1 Spirochaetales bacterium | reverse complement strand
GCACGAGCAGGTGGTAGAGGAGATCCGCGGTTTCGCTGGTGAGTTCGGCCCGAGTGCCTGCGAGAATCAACTCGACCGCTTCCTCGCCGGTCTTCTTCCTGATCTTCTCTTTGCCGGCCGAGAACAGATGTGTTGTGTAACTGCCCTCCGGCATCTCGCGTCGTCGGTCGCGTATCACCGCCACGAGCGAGGACAGTACCGCGCCGATGTCACCGGCGGACGCGGCGGGGGTTGCAAGCGCGGCGGGCGTGTCGCTGCCCGACGATGTCGGCGCCGGCTCGCCGGGGGTTGCGGGCCCCGCGCCGCCGAGCGTCGCGCAGTACCAGGCGCCGCGATCTTCAATCGTTACGCGAGCCCCCTCTGAATGGGGAAGAAGCCGCCCCGTGTCCGGGTGGATGGACCAGAGCGTTCCACTCTCAATGCTCTTTGTGAACCCTTTCTCATTCTCCAGAACTACGTCGATCGGTGTCCCGGCCGAGTCGCACACAACCAGTGGACGTGCATCTGAACCTACCACTCCACCACCTCGATCCCGGTGGAGCCCGGCTCGGCGAAGATCTCTTCGAGAGTCACCGCCTGTTCATAGATGGCACGACCGACGATGATCCCGACGAGGTTTTCCCGGGCCTGCTCCTTGACCGCACGGATGTGGTCCATGGACCCAATGCCACCCGAGAGTACAACCGGCAGGCCGGAGGCTTCGGCAACGGCGTTGGTCCGCTCGATGTCCGGACCCTCCATGGTCCCATCCCGACCGATGCTGGTGTAGATGATGCCTGCAATCCGCGCCTCTTTGGCCCGTTCGGCAAGCTGTACATCCCGAATCCGGGTCTCGGTCTCCCAGCCGGAGATCCTCACCATGCCGTCCATCGCATCGATCCCGATGAGAAAAACGTCACCGTAGTGGGCCACCCACCCTTCAACCCTGTCCGGGTGTTTGGCAAAGGCGGTCCCGATCACGAGGCGGTCGATTCCCAGATCCAGCAGCTCCTCGATGTCCTCGTCCCGACGGATTCCACCGCCAAGCTGAATCGTACAGTCCACGGCCCGCCGGATCTTTCGGATCTTCTTCCTATTCATGCGGGGGTCCCCATGGGCGGCGTCGAGATCAACCACGTGAATGCGTCTTGCACCGGCCTCCTCAAAGCGTCGGGCCATGGACACGGGGTCCGTCTCGTAGACGGTGACAGCCTGATAGTCGCCCTGGACCAGGCGAACGCACTCGCCTCCGAGAATGTCAATTGACGGAATGACAGTCATAGCGCGCTCCATTCGGGTGGTGTCAACTCAATATACCGTTGCTGTCGGCGCATTTCTACGCGCTACTCGAGCTGGGAATAGAAGACTTTCGCGTAGTCGTCGAGTCCGGGAAGCGGGGCGGTCTCCACCGGTTCCTGTTCAAGATCAAATCGATTTGTCAGCGTCCGGACCGACTGGTCCTCAACTGCCGCCCAGCCGAGCAAGGCGGCCCCAAACGATGTGGCCTCCGCCACGCCACTCAGATAGAAAGAGGCGAACGGGCAGAGTGCCGCAAGGATTGCGTTGTAATCCCGGTTGCCGCGAAATCCTCCCTCGGTGTAGACCGTCACGCCGTCCCGCAAACCGACGCGCTTCAACGCCGTTGCGGTTTGCAAAGCGAGGGAGAGATTGAGAACGGCAAATGCTCGAGCCGGATCCTGGAAGAAGGCCGGCGTTCGCGTACCGTTTTGTACCTCATCGAGCAGAAAAACCTGACCGTGATCAACAATGCGCGCCTGAGAATCAGGGTACTGACCGGTTCCCGGGACGACCGACGGGAAGATGAACTCCGCCGCCTCGCTGATGACCTCACGGTAGAGAGCAGGGTCAAACTCCGGGTAGGCCGTCATGCCGAACCTGGACTTCAGAAGCTCGGTGTAGGTTTCAAACTCCAGACCTCCCACGAGGATGGTTGTCTTCACCGGTTCGCGGAACGCCGACATGTTGTAGAACACGGCCTTGCCGATTTCGTCCTCGCTGAAACTGACGCTGCCCTCGGGATGCATTGCCACGCACCAGGTGCCGGTTGAGTTCACGATGAAGTCCTCATCGTGTTTCTTGATGAGGTAGGGGAGGAGCGAGGCGTTGGAGTCGTGAATGCCAACCAGTATCCGGGTCAACGGTGACAGCCCGGTTCGCGCCGCCACCTCCGGGAGGATCAGCCCGGCAACATCTCCCGGATCCATGATGGCCGGTGG
>DAOWMR010000219.1 GCA_030642995.1 Spirochaetales bacterium | reverse complement strand
TGTCGATGAGCCTGCGTGGTCCCCGCAGAATCGGGCAGCGCTCATGAACGAGGGGCTCGTTGATGCCGACTACCTTCGTGATTGGGACGGGGGCATGCCCACCGCTACGCTTCCGGCGCGCAATGTGTCCGCCTATGCCGTTGAGGCCTTTGCAGCCTGGTTCTCAGGCCTTATCACCGGTACCGGGCTGACCGCCCGTCTTCCGAGCGAGGCGGAATGGGATTACCTTGCCGCGCTGGATGCACCGGAGACCGGGGTGTTTGCGACCGTGACCACTGCCGGTCCCTCCGTTGTGGGTGAATCCACCCGGGGTGGGTTCGGTTTGTTCGGGCTTGCGGGCAATGTCTGGGAGTGGACGGCCGACCCGTTTGCCACCTACGCGCGGTACCATACCGGGGCAAACACCCCATTGCCCCCCGGCGGTTCAGCGCACCGGGTCGTTCGTGGTGGTGGCTGGGCCACACCGGCGACCGACTTCATCATTGACGACCGCGGATCAATGCCTCCGGAGTGGTGTTCCGGCGCAGTTGGATTCAGAATAGTCCTCGCGGAGCGATAGATGCGGGAAATCGAATCTCCCGGCACCAAGCGTATCGCCACGAACCGCCGGGCGTACCATGATTATCATGTGGACGAAAAGATCGAGTGCGGAATTGCACTTGCCGGCACCGAAGTGAAAGCCCTCCGCGAGGGGCGGATTTCCTTTGGGGATGCCTACGCACGCATTCATGACGGGGAACTCTGGCTGGTCTCACTGCGAATCTCGCCCTACAGCCGCGCCAGCCTCTTTAATCATGACCCCGATCGCGAGCGCAAACTGCTCGTCCACCGTCAGGAACTCTACCGATTGAAGCGTCGGGTGGATGAAAAAGGTTACACCCTGATACCGCTTCGACTCTACTTCAAGCGAAGCCACGTGAAAGTGGAGATTGGTCTGTGCAAGGGCAAGCAATTGCATGACAAGCGCCAGGACATCAGGGCGCGTGACCAGAGGCGAGAGGCCGACCGTGAGGCCCGGGAGCAGATGCGGTGAGTGCCATGACTGCCGAGAAGCGTCGCGAATACCTCGATTTTGCCCGTGAAATCGCTCGCGAGGCCGGCAATGTGACTCTTGCATACTTTCGTCGTGATCCTGCGACGGAGTTCAAAGCCGATCGAACACCCGTGACGGTGGCTGATCGTGAATCCGAGCGCGTTCTGCGAAGGCGCATCTATGATCGCTATCCGACGCACGGCATCCTGGGCGAGGAAGAGGGCTTCACACCGGGCAGTGACGATCTCACGTGGGTTCTTGACCCGATTGACGGTACAAAGAGCTTCGTGCTCGGCGTCGCGCAGTATGCCGTGCTCGTGGCGCTCGTGAGCCGTCGCTACACCGGAGAAGGGCCCCTACCCGCCTCCGCCGTTGAGGTGGGCATCATCTACGTGCCTCCACTCGACGAAATGGTGTCCGCCGCTCGTGGCCTTGGAGCAACCTGGCACAACGGGGTGTACGAGACTCCGGCACGCGTTTCTCCAGGTGACGCTTTGAGCGGGGCCCGCATCGGCACGACCGATTTCGCAGATCTCGCGCGCCGTGAGCCATCGATCTTTGCAGGAATTGCAGAGAGCGGTGCAATGACCCGCACGTGGGGCGACGGGTACGGTTACCTGTTGGTTGCCACCGGGCGGTACGAGGCCATGATTGATCCAGTAGTGAGCCCCTGGGACGTAGGACCGCTGCCGGTGATCATCGAGGAGGCCGGCGGCAGATTCAGCGATCTCTCGGGCGATGAGGTTCTCGGCGCCAGTGCGATCGCGTCCAACGGCGCACTACACGACCAGCTTCTCTCCTTCAGACATTGACATCGATTCACCGACAATCGTACCCTAGGGATGACCATAGGGGGTGTACCGGATTCGACTGTGAACACTAGAGACTCTTGGATGCAAGTGGAGCGCTAACTCCTGAAACTGGCAACCAAACTTATCTGCCGAAAATACTGAAGCAGATTTCGCTCTCGCTGCGTAAGTAGCGTGACCGGGTCCTCAGGGCGCCGTTCTGAGCGCTGAGTGACTTGCAAGAAATCAGGACTTAGTCGACCAGGTTTCCGGTCCCTGGGAGGCGAAATTTAACCGGGATACGCGGGAGCAGGATGTCCCTCCTCCTCGTTGCCGCCGACAACTCAAAAGGGGACTAAACTTGTAGATTCCTTGGTCCAGGTTCATAGGACGCGGGTTCGACTCCCGCCACCTCCATGAATCAGATCTTCACACTGCCGTAGGTTGTCCGATACTATCAAGCGGTGAGAATCGGCATTTTCACCGATACATACGACCCGGAAGTGAACGGAGTTGTCACCGTCATTCAGATGATGACCCGTGAGTTGAGGAAAGAAGGCCACGAGGTCTTCGTTTTCTGTCCGAGGTACCCGGTCAGACAGGAGGATCACGACGGGGTCTACCGCTTCCGCTCAGTGAGATTCGTTTTCTACAAAGGGATGCGCATGGCGATTCCTTTCAGCCGAAAGGCATACCCGCTTCTGTCCACCCTCGACATCATTCATTCACACGATCCCGGCCCAATGGGCCTGCTGGCGCATTGGGTATCGGAACGTTGCCAGATCCCTCACATCCACACATACCACGATCTGTATATCGACTACCGCCGGTACCTGCCGAGGGCGATCCGCCCGACGCGGGAGATGGTGAAAAGGATGAGCCGGCTCCTCGGCGACCGCTGCGACGCCATCATAGCCCCCTCGGCACAGATGCTCAGTGAACTGAGAAGCTACGGCATCGGCGGTCCCATCTACGCTCTTCCCTTCGGTGTCGATGAAAAGGAATTTGCACAGGAAACGGTGTGGCAGGCACGCAAGACATTGAACCTGCCGACCGAGGATCTGCTGCTCTACGCCGGGAGACTCGGAGTAGAGAAGAACCTGGAATTTCTCTTCCGCGCCTTCGGGAAGCTGCTCTCCGCCAGACCGACCGCCCGGCTGATCATCGCCGGCGATGGGCCGCACCGCCGGGCACTTGAAGAGTATGCCGTGAGTCTGCGAATCGAGAAATTCATTACTTTCACGGGGTTTCTCAAGCGAACGGATCTGATCGACTTTTACAAGCAGACGACGCTCTTCGTTTTCGCTTCGAAGACGGACACCCAGGGCCTTGTCGTTATGGAGGCGATGATGGCCGGCGCGGCTGTGGTCGCGGTAAACGTCCTGGGACCGGTGGACGTTATCAGGAATGGTGAGACGGGAGTTCTGGTCAACGCCGACGAGGACGAGCTCGCCGGGGCCTGTCTGGAACTGCTGCAAGACAATGAGGCCAGGCTCGCGATGGGAGCAGCGGCGAAACGGTGGGCTCATTCCAATACTTCCCGGGCTTCCACGAGAGAACTGCTGGCGATCTATGACCAGTACGTCACAAGGAAAAACTGAGGCTTCATCGAAGGGCAATCTTCCCAGCGGCTGGGCTGAATCCCAGCCGCTGTTCTTTGTCGTTTCTTCCTCCCTAACTGGTCTTGCTCTTGCACGTGTCATACCACGTGTCATAGTCTGGTCCTGGACGGGCTGGGCCAGACTTCCCCGCATTGGTCCAACAAGTTCCTCTGTGAACCCAAGAGGGCAAATGAGATGACTGACGAGAAGGTACTTGCAAAGGCGGACGCCGCGGTGGTGTGGTGCGAACATGCGACAAACCACGCAAAAGCACATGGGGGCAAGCGATGGGCATACCTCCTGATTCCGCATAATCAGATATCGGAACAGATGACACTGTCTGGATTGGAAGCGCGGTACACCTACGTGGCAGGAATGCGATGACGGGACAATCCGATAGCAATGAGTAGATCTTTCCACCCCTGCTTCAGCATCACCAATCGGATGACCGCAGCCATCACCCAGATTGAGCGTGCGCGAGGGTTTCTTGAAGCCGCCAGGCTGTCGGATGAGTGGGTTCGGAAAATGGGCGAGCGGGCATTGATTTTGGAAGCACACCACACGACCCACATCGAGGGCACCCGCCTGACACTGGACCAGGCGGAACGGTTGTGGAAGGGGGAACCGGTGCCCGAGGCCGATCCGGAGGATGTGCGGGAGTTGCTGAACTATCGTTCGGCCTTTGAGTTTGTTTCCGAATGTCTGGATAGTGGGGCTCCTGTTACAGAAGGCTTGATTCGGGAAATCCACCGGCGCCTGGTGGAAAGTGTGCGTGGCGGCGAAGCTGCCGCTGGTGAATACCGACGTGTTCAGAACTACGTTGTCAATTCCACCACGGGGCAGGTGATCTACACTCCGCCTTCGGCGACGGAAGTGCCGATCATGATGGCGGAGCTGGTGAGGTGGCTGAATGCCGTTCCGGACGCGCATCCGGTGCTGGTGAGCGGCATCGCTCAATTCCAACTTGTTCATATTCATCCGTTTCTGGACGGAAACGGGCGTACTTCCCGACTCCTATCAACCCTGTGCCTCTACAAGGCCGGTTACGATTTCAAACGTCTGTTCACCATCAGCGAATACTATGACCGGGATCGCCCGGCTTTCTACAAAGCAATCCAGGCCGTGCGGGAAAACGACATGGATTTGACCGTCTGGCTCGACTACTTCGTCACGGGGCTGGAAACCCAGATGGTAGAGGTCAAGCAGCGCGGCGAAATGGTTATCCGCCGGGATGTGCTGGCGCAGAAACATCACCTCAACGAACGCCAGGGCAAAGGCCTCGGATACCTGATACAGCATGGAAAGTTGACCATCCAGGATTTCGAGGCGCTCTGCCCCGAGATAAGCCGCCGCAGCCTGCAACGCGACCTCAAGGCTATGTTGGATAAGGGGTTGCTCAGAACGGAAGGTGCAACTCACCGCCAGATTTATTGCCTGAAATGATGTTCGCGACACATTCGCGACAATCTTTGCGACATGTTTACGACACTGTTTGCGACAAACTCACGACAGAGCTTGCGTCATCGGGTTCTGCAGAAGACAATGAATTGCAGCAGTTACGGAATGGAAACGCCCGCCTCAAGGCCCTGCTGACCGAGCATGGCATTCAATCGGAAGAACCAGCCCCATGTTTCCACAACAGACATGGTCGCTCTCTTCCGCCGTCTGTTCCGGGGCCGTGCCGATGCCTATCCGCCCAGATTCGCCAGTTCCTCGCCCTCTCGCAACACCTTCTCAACCTGGACGAATACCTTGTACTGGCGCATGCCGCATTTCTCGTAGAGCCGCGTGGCATTGGTGAGGCTGGTGGCGTCTACTCCCAGGCCAACGCGCTTTTTTCCCTTCCCGTGCAGGATGGTGAAGCTTCGCCGTAGCAGAGCCTCTCCCAGGCCTCTCTTCCGGTATGGCCGGCAAACGGCCAGGCTGCTCACCCACCCCATGTCGTCGTCCGGGCCGTGTTTGGGCCGATTCATGCTCGCGCCGGCTATCTGGCCCTGGGCATCAACGGCGATGATCTGGAGCTCAGGATCGTAGTCGGGGTCATCAAGGAAATGGTGCTTCCATCGACTGAATTCGGTTTCAAGCGAAACCGGCTT
>DAOWMR010000098.1 GCA_030642995.1 Spirochaetales bacterium | reverse complement strand
CTACACCGTTGGCGTCATCTTCTATGCATGGTGGAAGTTCCGGTTCTCTCACGTGGTATGGCATCTCTTCGTGCTTGCCGCGAGCGTGAGCTTCTTCATGGGGTACGTCCTGCATCTGGTCTGAAGACGGGCCATCCACGTACGCGCGCACGCCCGCAACAGGTAGCAGAAACCCGCTGGAATAACACCCGCGGATGATCTATCCTCTGTTTCATGACAGAGGGCGAATCCCTCAATTTCGAGCACCTCAAGCAATACTCGTTCTTCGGTGGAATCACGCGGGAGACATTTGAGACAATTCGTCCGTTCATCCACGTGGAGCACTACGCCGAAGGCGACCACGTAATTGAAGAAGGCACTGTCAACGATCGTGTGTATTTCATTTGCAGTGGGTCGGTCGAGGTGCTGAAACATATTGCCGGCAAGGACCCGGATGAATGTCGACGGATCACCGTCATGGGTACGGGCGAAACCTTCGGAGAAATGGAACTCATTGACGTCCAACCGTGTGCCGCAACCGTACGGGCATGCGAAAACACCAGTACGTTGACGCTCTCCAATCATGATCTTTACGGCGTCTCCAAAACGGACCTGAAAACGTATACGCTGCTTATCATGAATCTCGCCCGCGAACTGAGCCGGCGGATCCGAACAATGGACAAGATGATCGGCGGTGAACGCCCGTCAAGTCAGATCGGTATATCTGATTGAGCGCGGGGCGCTTCACCAGACCTTCGTGAGATCCACCGTCGCAGTTACCCCTCGCGCGGAGAAGGTGAGTTCCTCGGAGTGAACTTCCGGCAGCCCATAGACCAGCGAACCTTCGTCCATCGTGAAGACCGCCACCGTCCCGGCATCCGGATCAACAACCCAATACTCAGACACACCGAATAGCTCATAACGTTCCTTCTTTATGCCCAGGTCCCGATCCGAGGTGGATGGAGAGAGGATCTCAATGATCAGATCAGGCGCGCCGCGAACGTGGGACTCCGTAACAATGCGCGCGTTGTCTTTGAGGATAACAAAGACGTCGGGTTCAACGATGTCGTGAGCCCCCAACTCAATGTCCATGGGTGCATCGACGACCTCGCCGAGACCCGTAAGTTCAATTTGCTCGTAGAGCTGGAACTGGATGCGCCTCGATATCGTCTGGTGACGATAGACGGGCGACGGACTCGCGACGTGCACACCGTCGAGAACCTCGTGCCTGAACGGGTCATCCTCCGGGATTTTCCGCAAATCATCATAGGTGAGCTTGAGTTTGTGATCCACAAAGGTGGCCATACTGCCTCCTTCTTGAGTATACAGGAAAAGGCGACGCCACGCTTCATGCCGTGCCGGTTCGCGTCATGCACCGACCGTCTCAACCACCTCGTCAATGATATCCGCCAACCATCCGAGCTCCTCGGCAGCCGACAGGACCGAAAACCGATTTCGGACTTCCAGAGCTCCGAACAGTGCCACACGAAGTTCGTCGGAGTTCACACCGATGTCGGCCGGATAGGCCGGCCCACCGGCCTGCCGCAGTTTCTTCGCAAGCACCTGCTCCGACGGAACCTGCCCGGCAATCGCGGTCATTCGAAGCCACGCCGCCGGCAGTCGGTCCAGACGTGCTCTTGCCTCCGCCTCCGGAAGAAGGCGAGGCGCCGTTACCTGTGCAAGCAAGATGTCGGCAACAGGTCCGAGGGAGGGGACAAGAATCGATTTAATATCCGACACGGTGCGCCGCCGGGACCAGATGCGCGCAGGATCCAGCGACCCCGGATGCGTTGACGCAAGGCGATCGGCGAACCGGGCCCAGAAGGCGGCCATCACAACACTCCCAACTCCAACCTGCGTTCCGTGGAGATGCCCCGACCGGCCGGCATGATCAGCCTTCATCTCCCAGTAGTGCGATAACGCGTGTTCGGAACCGGAGGCCGGCCGGGAGTTGGCTACAAGCGTCATTGCGGCTCCAGACACCATGAGCGATTCGGCGAGCGTCGCGACCGCCGGTGGTTTACTGCGTCCGATCTCCGACGCAACGTCGGTGCAGCGCCGGACCCCTTCCGTGACGTTGGACTCAATGTCGGGGCAGTAGTTCTCGTCGGTGATCAGGGCGCTCAGTTGCCAATCGCACCGCGAAATGAGCTTTCCGAGGGTGTCCCCGAATCCGGATGCGATCATTTCGGCCGGCGCCTCAGCAAGCACATCGACATCAGCAACCACCGCCCGCGCCGGCACGCCGGCAATCGTTCGTTTGAAACCACGGTGAGTCATTGGAGATGCGTCGGAAGTGTAGGCGTCAACCGATGGAGCGGTGGGAATTGAGACAAAGGGGATCCCGGTGCGGGCGCCGACAAATCGGGTCACGTCTGTGAGGCACCCCGACCCTACCGCGACGAGGAGATTGGTGTCTGCACCCATATCGAGCATCACCGCGCCCACGGCCGTCTCGTTCGGTTTCACGCCATCGCGCGACTCGAAGAGGCACAGGGTGACGCGCCATCCCGCGCTGCTGAGGAACGATTCCAGTTGACGGCCTGCGGCATCGTAGGTATTTGCATCGGCCACTAGACAGCAATTGCGGCCGGCGCCGAGATCCTGAAATACTCCGGGAGCCTCCCCGAGAGCGCTCGAGCGAACTATGACCGCATCAAACGGGTTTTCGTGGCGCCGTCCACACGCGCAGTCAGTCGGTTCGATTGAAAGATTACCGTTCAGGAAACGCAGTGGTTGGTTCTGTGTCATAGGGTCATCCATGGGCATGGTGCTCGAATACGACGCCTTGTTCAAGGATACCGGAGATCGAAGTACGGCAAATCTTCACAACCTCTGTTCCAATTTGCTCAATCTTTTGAAAAAGGTGGTAACATTGGCCAATCCCGAGTATCATACACGGGTGAAACGTCAATCCCGCCTGAACTCCCTTCAAGAGATTATCATCAGAGCAAACTCCACCACCATCAAAGATCTTGCCGAGCAACTCAATGTCTCTGCAATGACCATCCGGCGTGACATGGAAGTGCTCGAGAGTGCCGGCCTGGTGAGAACCTATCGCGGCGGCGTCATCGTCGCGGAGCGCCATGCCCGAACGGCCGGCGCATCGGCGTACTCGCTCGCGAACGCGGAAACCGCCCACGTTGAGGAAAAGCGGGAGATTGCGAAGCTGGCAGCAACGTTGGTGGAGCCCGGCGATGTGATTTTCCTGGATGCAGGCTCCACGGTGGAACTGATCCTCGACTATATAGACCCGCTCCTGGAAATGACCGTTTTCTGCTACAGCCTCAATGTGCTCAATCTCGTTGCTGGACGCAAAAACACTCGAATTGTTTTCTCGGGCGGGGTGTACCATCCGGACTCCCAGAACTTCGAAAGCCCCGAAGGACTCCAACTCCTGAATCGCAACCGGAGCTCGAAGGCATTTATTTCCGCAAATGGCATCCGCGTTGATCTGGGCGTAACCAGTTCCGGCCAGTTTGAGATCCCGATTAAGCGTGCAGCAATAGAGAACAGCGCCAAAACCTATCTTGTGGCGGACAGTTCAAAGTGCGGGCTGGTCCGAATAGGCCACTTTGCCGACATCGAAGACTTCGACGCCATTATCACGGACAATGCGTTCGCAAGCGACGTGAGAGAGCATTTCACAGACAGAGGGGTGGAAATAATGCTGCCCCCCGAAGTGTCAACGAGGCACGAACCGCAGGGCTGACCACGTCCGGCCGTGTTGAGATAGTGGCGAGGTTCCGCAACCGTCTGTGATTGATGCATAATTACCGTCGTATGAATTCAACTTCGCCAAACGCCATCCGACCACTGACACCGGAACTCGAGCTCAGCATCCGACGCAATCCGCTCCTGAACATCGATACCTTCGTGATTCCAAGCCCGTATATCCGGGAATCGGAAATTGAGAAGGACTACGAACACAGCTTTGTCTGGATTGAGGAGGGCGAACTGCTGGGATATGTCCAAGTCTACTCGAACGCCTCGCGCTCCTCCTTTCATCTGTACAAACTCGTGACCAGCCCATTCGGACGTGGACGCGGCATCGGCACAGCACTGGCCTACCACCTATTCAGTAGTGTGCCTTCCGATGCGGCGGTGTACTTGTACGTCTGGGAAAAACAGACCGACACACTGGAGTTCTTTCTCAACAAGGGCTTCAACCTGGGCGAGACGACGGTCTACCGCAATCTCGTGTACTATCATCTCTCGGCAACAAGCGCGGGTATTCTGGAAAAGGCGGCCAGCGACCATCCGGCCGGAACCACTGTGAACGAGGAGATTGGAAGTACTCGCCATGACGCCAGGAAGACAATTCGTCTCCTGTCAAACATGGTGGACATGCTCTCCATTGAGAACTGTGGACGGATCATAGAGGACATCAACCGCGAGACCAGGTCACTCGTCAACACGCTGAATGCATTTCGCGATTCAGTGAGCAGGATTCACGAAGTCAACATCACGGAGTTGGTGCTCGACCGGATCGCACCGTATGTCGGGGCGTCCGCGGTGCAGTGCGAATTGCGCCTGAAATTGCAGTCTACGAGCGAGGTTGTTCTCGGCAACTACATCAACTACGGCCGTGCCTTCGTGAACATTGCGTCGAACGCTCTTGATGCAATCGCGGAGTCGGAACGCGACGGCATCCTGGAGATCAAGATCGGAGAGGAGAACGGCACCCCTTTCGTCCGAGTCCGCGACAATGGCTGTGGCATGGTACCTGACCAACTGCAAACGGACGCCGATGGTATTCCCGCCTTTGTAGGCCAGACGACAAAGACGCGAAAGAAGGGTGAAGGTCTTGGAACCGTTCAGATCTTCGGGGCGTTCGGCCCGGAAAACATCACGGTCACCAGCAGACCAAACCGGGGAACCACTTGGAAGATTCGGTTCCGTAAACCGACAATCAACAGCGAGCGGTGGTTTGTGCGTCTGGAGCGTCGTTTTCACGAGTTTGCTCGGCTGACTGAGGTCCAGAAACTTGAGCTGACCACACCCCGTCGAGAGATCATCGCGTTCATTTGGCAGACTCGGAAAATCGAGATCTTCCTCTTTGACCTTATTCTCCAGTTCAGCGCAGACCAGAATATCCGAACGGTCTTCCGTACCATCCTGTCGTTCCTGATGGGCGATATTGATGAACACGCGTTGGGCGACCATGTGGACGGTCTGCGGATAGACCGCCCCCAGATGAGGGAGTGGATAGTCAAGACAACTCTCATGGTTCGACATCGGTGGGATGCAACACGAGCCATTTCGAACGAACACGATGTGCGGGGGCCAATGCTGAGGAGTTACGGTCAGGCAATTGAAAACGTGATTATTTTCACTCTGAACCCGCTGACCGGTGCGATTCTCGCGACCGATCGCAAACTGGCCGAGCATCTTGACTTTGTGCCCTATCTGGGCGGGGACAAAGAGTATCTGTTGCGTGGTGAGTTCATCGGCGACGTGAACAACGCCAATCAGCCCATCCATCTGGGAGTATGGACCGTTGATTCGGACGAGGACCTGCGGAGAAAACTCCAGCTCATGCGGACGGGCGTTCAGAAGCTCATAGAGATAGGCGTACACCCCGACAAGAAGCTCGCCTTCTACCAGACCACTCACATTCGCCACTCACGGGACATTGATAGCGACGCAGTAACCACGTTTGCCGATTTCGCCGCACTTGCCGATGAAGACCTGCTGCGGTACACGCGCGAGGCTGACGACGAGATGCAGGGCTATTTGAATCTGCGGGATTGAATCCTACGCGTATGTCCCGAACCGATCTTTCAGATCGTCATACAGCCCAAGGAAATGCTCGTATCGCCGCTCATATACCGGATTGGCATCCGCTTCCACGACTCGGTCAACTGAAACGAGCTTCCGGGTCGCGTCTTGAGCAGTGGAGAACTCACCGAGCGCCAGCCCGGCAATGATGGTGTTCCCAACATTCCCGGTGTCCGGAACGGCAACGGTAGTGATGGGTCGCCCGATGATCTGCGAGAGGACCGAGAGCCATACAGGACTCTTGAGTCCGCCTCCAACCGCCTGCACCCGATCCACCGACATTCCAAGAGACTCTACGGTCTCGACGTTGTTCCGCAGCGCGAACGATACGCCTTCCATGATTGCCTTCACGAAATGAGCTTTGGTCGTTTTCAGATTCACGCCGAAGAAGACACCGCGGGCGTCGGAATCCCAATACGGGGTACGTTCACCGTTGAGGTAGGGTAGGAACAGCAGACCGTCACATCCGTCCGGAACATCTGCGGTTTCCCGGTTGTATGCAGAGAAGATGTCGCCGCTGGTGGCGTTGCCGTTGCCTGTTTCGAAAGCGTTCTTGAACCAGTTCAGTGACTCGCCGGCGGTCTGCATCACACCGATGTTGATCCACCGGTCCTCCAGACAGTAGTTCCAGCACAGTACCCGGTGTTGCGGGTCCGGAAGTGGACTGTCGGAACAGGCGCTGACGACCCCCGCCGTCCCGATTATCAAGGTCACTTGTCCCTTGTCCGTCATGCCCGCCCCGAGGGCGGCTGCGGAGTTGTCCGAGCTTCCATTTGCCACCGGCGTACCTTCCGGGATGCCAGTGAGGTTCGCAACCTCCCTCGTCACACTCCCCATGATGAGGGCCGATTGGCCCACTTCCGGGAAAACGCTTCGGGGAATCTCAAAGTGCGAGAACATCGCCTCGGACCACGCTCGCTTCTGAACGTCAAAGAGGAGCGTGCCGGCAGCTTCCGAGAAGTCGGTCATCATCTCGCCGGTCAGTTTGTACTTGATGTAATCCTTGGCAACGAGAACGTGCGACGTGGAACGCCAGGTATCCGGATCGTTCTTCTGCATCCACGCAATCTGAGGAGCCGTATAGGTGGGCGTGGCATTGTTGGATGTCTCGGCCATGATGAGCGCCGCGGTCTCCTCATTGCCGTTGAGATCTGAGACGATCCCCTGGGCCCGCTGATCCATCCAGGTGAGAGCGGAGCGAATTGGTTTGCCGGCGCCGTCAAGATAGACATGCGTATGCATCTGGCCACAGATGCCGATTGCCACGAGCGAGGCCATCTCATCCGGATTGGATTCCCGAAGAGCCCGGCAGCCGCTGACCACAGCGTTCCACCAGGCATCGGAATCCTGTTCCGCGAAACCGGGTTGCGGAGCGTTGATCGGATACTCGGCGTAAGCATCACGGATCGTCCGGCCGTCCGCCGACACGAGGGCCACCTTGGTCCCCGTGGTTCCAATATCCAGGCTGAGATAAGTCTGCACCCTCGCCTCCTCGGGACCGTTATCGAAACTAATCTGAGTAGAAGAGATCCAGGTATGACTTGTTCACGCCCGGCGCTCCGATCATCGGAAGTTCCCGTGTTTTCATGGTGTTCTCAAGCCGGGCCACATCTTCCCGGGGGATCTCCTTGATTTCCCCGGTCGCAAGGGCGGAGAGAATTGAGATCGAACTCACCTCGAGCATGTCAATGATGTGCATCAGCCGCAGGATATCAGACGGGCTGATGGCCGTGATACCATGGCTCTCCATGATGAAGGTGTTGTACTTCTGCAGGAACGGCTTGAAGTTATCGGCAAGCCGCTGAGTCAGCGGTTCGCCGTAGGGGACGACCGGCACCGGGCCCACTTCCACGACGGTTTCCGGATAGATCGGCCGCATCAACCAGTTCGTGCCTTTCAGAATCGCAAATGCATTCGTGTAAGGCGGATGGCAGTGGATGGCCGAATTGATGTCCGGCCGTTCGCGAAACAGATTGAGATACATCGGCACCTCACCGGTAGGTTCACGCGTTCCCTCCACCGTTTTTCCGTCGCTGTCGATGAACACCAGATCATCGGCCGTAAGAATGTTCTTGTACCGACGAGTCGGCGTAATGAGGAAAAGGTTCTCTTCAACCTTGGAGGCCAGGTTCCCGCCGTGGCTGGTTACAAATCGATGTTCAGCCAGCCAATGACAAACGTAGAGGAAATCTTCAATTTCCTGCGTGTACTTCTCTTGTAGACCCATTGATTATCGGTTCTCCTCGACCTTGATTTGCTCGTAGACCTCGAACGCTTCAGCGGGCTTCGCGTTTCCGTGGACGACTGCCTTGATCGCCTGCATCATTCCCTGTGGCGAGTCGGATTGGAAGATGTTCCGACCCATGTCCACGCCCGCCGCACCCTGATCGATGGCCCGGTAGGCCATCTCCAGCGCATCCAGCTCCAGTCGCTTCTTGCCACCGGCAATGACAATCGGCACTGGGCAGGTCGCGGTAATGGTCTCAAAGTCCTCATCGGTGTAGTAGGTCTTGAGGATATGTGCTCCGAGCTCTGCGCAGATCCGGGTGGCAAGCCTGAAGTATTTCGGTGTGCGTTCCATGTCACGCCCCACCGCAGTCACCGCCATGGTCGGAATACCATACTTGAGCCCTGCATCAACGAGACGTGTCATGTTCACGACACTCCGGGATTCAAACTCTCCGCCAATGAACACCTGGATGGCGGTTCCGCAGACCCCGAGCCTGACGGCGTCCTCAATATCCATGGCGATCTCTTCGTCTGAAAGCTCTTTCAGAACACTCGGTCCACCCGAAGCTCGGATCATGATCGGTTTCGTGACCGATGGTGGGACGATGCTCCTGAGGATCCCACGGGTCAGCATCAGGGTGTCCGCATGCGGCACAAGTGGCATGATGTCAACGTCAATGCGCTCCAGACCGGTCGTCGGGCCCTGGAAGTAGCCATGATCGATTGCAAGCATGAT
>DAOWMR010000104.1 GCA_030642995.1 Spirochaetales bacterium | reverse complement strand
TCGATGTCGTTGCCGCCTTCGGATACCAGTTTGCGGCAAGGCTCAATGCACAAATCGCGAACTCAGCGGCAACCGTTCTCGTGGATACCACGCTGAACGCCCTCTCGGGACAGTCGGCTCGATTTCAGAGCACGAGCACCTATCGATATCGGGACAGCGTCGTTGACCCCGACAGCGGCGAGATTGTTCCAACCGGCGTCATCCGGGAGATTACCTCAGGACTCATTCTCCGGATCGACGGGTGGGTCAGCGGTGGCAATCTGGTCACGATGGATGTATCGGCTACGCTCTCAAAGCGCGGAACCGACAGTTCGGACGGGAACCCGCCGCGAACGTCGGAGAAGGTGGTGGACACCCATATCCGGACGGCGAGCGGAGAGCCCGTGGTTCTGAGCGGTCTCATCCAGCAGGAGGTCCAACGCACGACGACCGAAACCCCGCTCCTCGCGCGGATCCCCCTCGTCGGCCTTCTGTTTCGAAAGCTCGACGAGACGTTGGAGAACACCGAATTGGCCATCTACATCATTCCACATGTTGAGCGTCTCGCCACGGGGCCACAGGAGATCGATTCAAGACTTATGGATCTCTACAACCGATTCGGACGGGACCCGCAATGAGTTACTGCTTGCAATTCATGGAGCAGTACGGGGTTGTTCGATTGGGCGAGGCTGAGGGCGGAGTGTCCGTCGGTGTTGCGAATAACCTGTCTGAGGGTCTCGTTCGGACACTCCAGGCGTTTCACGGCAAGCAAATCAGTCAGCGAGTGTTGGACGCCGGTGATCTCCGGTCGCGAATCCAGAAGGCAACGGCTTCCCGTTCCCCGCGGATCGGCGATGCTTCCTCGGAGACTTCGTCCTCTCTAGCCTGGAAATCCGACCTCTCGATAGACGAGATTGCCGAGGACGCCCCGGCCGTGAATCTCGTCAACGCGCTGCTCAATGATGCCGTTCGGTCACGGGCCTCCGACATCCACCTGGAAGCTCACGACACTGACGTCGCCGTACGATATCGGATTGACGGCCGCCTCCTGGCAATAGCCCGGCTCCCGGCCGATCGATTCAAGGGGATCTCTGCAAGGCTGAAGGTGCTTGCGGGGATCAATCCGTCGGAGCGTCGCAGACCGCAGGACGGTCGGTTCAGCGCCGGGCTCGGCGACGACACCTTTGACATACGGTTTTCGTCGCTCCCTACAATCGGCGGGGAGTCACTGGTCCTTCGGCTGTTCCGTCAGTCCCGTGACGCGTTCACGATCCACGACCTCGGGCTCTCCAACGTGGCGCTGTCTGAGATCAAATCGATCATTCAGCGGGCGTCAGGTTTTCTCCTCGTGTCGGGCCCGACCGGCTCCGGCAAAACCACAACGCTGCACGCGTGCCTGCGCCACATCAGCACCGGCGAGCGAAAGATCGTAACGATTGAAGATCCGGTGGAGTACCACTTGCCGGAGATTGACCAGGTACAGACTAATCCTGCAGTCGGCCTGACCTTCAATTCCATCCTGAAACGGGTCCTCCGACAGGATCCGAATGTCATCATGGTTGGAGAGATTCGTGACTCGGAAACCGCAAACCTGGCGGTTCGAGCAGCGATTACGGGACATCTGGTTCTATCCACGGTTCACGCTCGATCCGCAGCGGACGTCACCGACCGGCTGGTGAGTCTCGGGGTTGATGCGGCGTTGCTGCGCTCCGTGGCCCCGGTGATCGTGGAGCAACGGCTGGTCCGCATTCGCTGCAGGAAGTGCGACGGCGTCGGGTGTCACGCATGCCGAAATACGGGGTTCAACGGCCGCACCGGGATTTTCGGCGTCGTCACATCCACAGGTAAACCAACAACGATAGTTGAGGATGGTCTTCGCAAGGTGGTCGCAGGCGAAACCACTCACGAGGAGGTTGCGTGGGCAACGGTGGCATGATTCGGCTCAGGCCAAAGGGCCAGCTTCTCATGGTGGAATCGGTGTCCTCCCTCCTGCGCGCGGGGCTGACACTTCCGGAAGCGTTCATCGGTGCGGCCGAGATCATTGACCGTACACCGGGTCGGGTCGCCCGCGCCATCCACGCCGAGTTGCTCGGCGGCGTGTCGCTAACGGCTGCGGTGAGGGCGGTCATCGCCGTTCCGGATCCCTTCCTCCTGGCCATGGTGAAGGTAACCGATGAGACCGGCGCAGCGGCGGCCCTTCTCACGCTGGCGGAGGAGCATCTCCGCGTTCGAATGAATCTTTCGGAAACGGCTTGGACGGCCGCAATCTATCCCGTGTTCGTTCTTGCCCTGACCATTCTCGGAGCGCTGATCCTTGCCCTCGTGGTGGTTCCCGAATTGGGCCGTTTCCTCACCGATTCGGGCCTGCTGGAACCGGACCAGGTGACCAGACTCGTAGATTCCGGCGCACGGTTCATCCGGATCTTGTCCGCAGCCATTGGAGGACTCGGCGTGGTTACAGGACTGGTTCTTCTCTCCCGCAGAATGAACGCTTCGACCTCCCCAATCGCCGGGACCATTGCGCGCCTTCGTTTCTTTGTGCCGGTGATCGGGCCGCTTGAGATGACACGGGATCTCCTTGCGGTAGCGGAAGCAACCAGGGGAATGGTCGCTTCCGGCGTGTCGCTGGACCGTGCGTTGGAACTTGCGGCCGAGTGTGCGGGAAACCCGTGGGTCAGTTCGAGGCTCCGCGTCGCGGTTGGACGAATGCGTACCGGTGTCGCTCCGGCGCAGGCCGTTCGCTCGGCGTTGGCGCGCCATGGATTCATCGCACGCTGGCTCCACCAGACCGAGAGCGGCGCGGACCTGGCTGAATCACTGGACGCCATGGCCCGGTTTCTCCGTGATAGCCAGAAACGACTGGTCACCCGACTGGGGGCAGTCGTTGAACCAACACTCGTTGTAGTTGCCGGAGGTTTTCTGTTGGGCACCGTGTTCTTCCTCGTCCGGCCTCTCTTTCAGCTCTACGGGCTGGTGATGCCATGATCGTCGGATATATCACACTCGGGCCAACTGGAATGACGCTCCTCTCCCGGCCCAGCGCGTGCGGAGCCGACGCCGAGCTCCTACTGAGCCCGCGCCTCTACGTTCGCGTAGACGAAGAGGGTGCGTGGCCGGATCCGACCGGCCCACGATTGGCCGCACGGGTCAGGCGCCGGAAATACATCACATCGGAAGAGGTGCTCGCCCGGGCACGGGAGCTACACGGTAACCCCCGGGCTGTAAGTCTCGTTCCAACGGAACTGATCTTCCCAGGGGCACAATCGGACGAGCCGGGCCTCCTGGCAATTGCCGGCGGTGACCCCATCGCGAAATTGGGACGCAATTTGAATCACACGCATCGTCGCCATCGGTTTCGAGCACCCCGGAATCGTGTCCGTCACCTGCCGCTCGTCTTTGCCTGTCTCTTCTGCACGGTATCGGTGGCTGCTTGCCTCGTGACTCGCCAAACGGCCCAGGATGCCCACGCCGCGCTCGTGGTCTCGATGTCGGCGCTAACCTCCGCACAGGGGCGTGTAAACATGATGAATGAGCTGCAACAGGAGGCCGGGACCCTGCAACGCACGATCGCGGACCTTGATCAATTCGCGTTCGTGCCACCCGCGACGCTCCTCGGAACGATCGCCGCTGCGCTGCCTGCAACCGTCACTGCCCAGCGGGTCTCTGTCGGCGGGTATCGGTTCGTTGTGGATGCACGCGGAAGCACTCTCCTGCCGGCGGCCCGCGAGCTCGAAGCTCTGCCGATGGTAACCGACGTCACGGTTCAGTCGCGAAGCGAGGACAACGAGCTGGTCTCCGGCCAGATCCGCGGGAGATTGGGACCGTGAAGGCTCGAACCGCAGTCACGATCGCGTTGATCGCCGTGGCAACCGTCGCCTCGGTCGGAACCGTTCGCAACGTTGTCCGAAGATCGACGGATAAGGATGCCGCCGCAGCTGCCGCGGCCGGCACCCTCGAACTTTCCCGCGCGGCAACACGCGACGAGGCAGTGTGGACGAATGAGATAGATCGGCTTCGGGAGGCACTCGCGGACCTGGAACAGCAGATCTTTGCCGATGATCCGGATGTCGCTGAGGCCGGCGCCGATCTGAGCCAATCCGCCGGGCAGTTCGGGCTGACGGTCACGCGCCTGGACTCCGACCCGACCAGAGGTATCGTGTCGGTGACCGCCTGCGGGCCTGAGACGGCAGCCGTCCGGTGGTTGCAGACCGTTGAACAGGCGATGAGCCGTGACGGGGGCCTGCTCGAGCAACTGATCGTGACCGCAGGATCTTCGGAGGAAATGACAATCGCGATTGATATACGGTATGTCCGCAGCGGTAAGAATGTGCCGAATCCGGAAGGCCCGTCTCGAACCGAGCTGCTGGAGGCTGCAGAGTCCTGGCCCACCGCCGACGTTCACGCCGTGAGTGCTGCGTTTCACGGGTGGCCGGCAGATCTCCCCGCCGCGGAAGCGCTCCCGTTCGGGGACGAGGCCATCACGGCCGCCGGCCGCGTGGAGCTGATCGGAATTGCTTCGATCAACGGCGTCACACACTATGCGCTTCGATTCGCCGAGGAGAAATCAATTCGAACTCTTGAGGTCGGTCAACAGGCATTCGGTTGGAATCTGATCGAAGCCGGCGAACCAAGCCTCGTCCTGCAAAAGGAAGGTCAACACTATGCAATCCCGAGATAGCCGAACCCTCGACCTGGTTTCTGTTCTGATCTTCATCGGTGCGGCGCTGGTTGCCATCCTGTCGTCGTGTGCGACCGTACCCTCCCCGGTGGAGTTTGATACGGCAACGCTGCACGGAATGGTCTACGACGACGAACACAATCCGGTGCAGTGGGCATCGGTGTCCATTGCCGGGCGCGAGCCCGTCTACACCGATATCGACGGGAGATTCGCCGTACCCAAGGTGGCGCGAGGAGTGGTCGCCATCGAGGTCGGGGCCGACGGCTTTGCACCGCACACGGGTGAGTTCCTGTTCGCAAATCGAACACAGGTACTCTACCTGCGTTTGCATTCGGGCCGTTCCTTTGTCCGGCAGGCGATTGGTGCTCTGGATTCCGGAGACGGGGAAACCGCCGTTCACCTTGCCGGGAAGGCCCTTATGGTGCTCCCCGGGGACCCGGAGGTTCGATTCATCGCGGCGCTTGCGTCATACCGGGCCGGCCATCTCGCGATGGCGCAAACTCACCTGTCGAGCTTCCCCGAAGCCTGCGGGTATGAAGCGGTGCGCCTGCTTCGAGCCGATCTGGTCGCCGGAGTCGCGACCGATCTGGAGGTGGAGTGATGAAGACTGAACACCGCTGTTGGCGTGATCGGGCCACCGGAGAGAGGGGGTGGACCTTCGTCGAAGCCATTGTCGTCATTGCCATCATCGTTCTGCTCACCGGCACCGTTGCCTTCACCGCGGTCCGGTACGTGGAGCGGGCCCGGCGAGCAAGTGCGCAGATCCAGATCGAGAACCTCGGCCTCGCCCTCCAGGCCTACTATCTGGATACCGGCGGATTTCCCACCGATTCGCAGGGACTCGCCGGCCTGTGGAAGCAACCCGTGCTTGCACCGATTCCCAGGTTGTGGACCGGGCCATATATCGACAAACCGATCGGAGATGATCCGTGGGGGTGGCCGTTTGACTACAGGGTACCGGGTCCGGACGGTCTGTCCTACGAAATACTGTGTTATGGATCAGACGGTCTTCCCGGAGGTGACGGAAATGCGTCGGACATCACATCGTCCCAGTAGGGGCACGCGCTCCCCGAGAGTCGGCGTTACCTCGGACGCCGGTGTTTCCCTGGTAGACGCCCTTGTTGCACTGGTCATCCTGGTCCTCGCGATATCGGTCGTCGCTACGCCAATCGTCGCGGCAACACTGAGAACACGCAACCTTGCCGCTGAAATGTCGGAGATGTTCAACGCGCGCCAGGAGGCCCTCGAGTGACTCTACCGCCGGGACGGCCGACTTCACCGCCGGGACGGCCCAGCGGGTCGATTATGACAAGCGAGTCGGGTTTGTCCATGCTGACTGCGATAGTGGCGATCGCTCTCATGGTGACAGCATTTGGTCTTGGTGCTCGGGCCGTGTGGGTGACCGTGGGCGTCACCGAGCAATTGTCGGAATCTGCGCGATTTCAGGCAACGCTCGCCCGTTTCGACGCCGAGTTTGTACTTGCTGCCGGGCGTATACTGCAACCGATCTGGCTTGCCCAAGGAGATGTCTGTGCTACCGGCGACGAGATCTCGGTGTCGTATCTGGATGGTGACCCGGTGAGTCGGCTGTGCCTGCGTTGGGATGAGCAGAGCGTGTCGCTTATTGCCGGCAATACCAGTTCGGTATTCCGGGGACTATCGGTCACACAGGCAACGGTTGATCCACGGCCGCCCGCTCATTTCACCGTCACGATCGCGGCGGACCGGCATGATCCGATCACCATGACGGCGCCCTTCGCGCTCTTTCCCCTCCCACAGCCATGAGTGCGCCATTCTCCCAACCACGGGGGACCGAGGCATCCGCGTCCCTGGTTGCACTCGCCGCAGCTCTTCTCATCACAACACTGGCAACCGGCTGCCTGCGACTCGTGATCGGTGTGGCGAAAATCGCGGATCGCGCAAGCGTTCCGTCACATGCGGTGACCGAGCTCGCCTCCGCCGCTTCGCAGGTGGTTGTCGCTCTCTCCGATGACGGTTCAGCGGACCCGCCGGCGGTGATCCGAGCGTTCTCCGGCGCGACCTTGCGCGACGCGTCGAGCTTGCCCGGCGGTGCCGACGCGATGCCGATCAACCCGGCGATTGCCGATCCGGCACTCATCGAGCGAGTGTACGCGGAGCGAACCGGATCGGATGTGCGGGCCCGTCAATTCGCCTCGGACCTGGCAGGGCTTGTTGCGACCGGCGCCCAGCTCCTGGAGCCGGATATCCGTTTGGCCGCCGGGGTCGACTACCCGCGTATCATGGGGCTCATCACCGGAGAGCCGATTCTCAATGTTCACACTGCCCCCGCTTCCGTCCTTCTCAAGCTGCCCGAACTCATTGCGCCTGATGATGCGGTCGCGCAGACCGCCGTTGCCCGAATGATCGGTGCGCTGCTGGACGTGCGGAAGCATCGCGAGATCTCCGCCGGAGAGCTAGCCTCGGCGATCGAGACGACTGCCACCACAGCCTCCGCGCCGGCTGCGCCGTCCGGCCATACCGCGACTGACCGAGCTCGGCTCATCCAGCAGTTGACCGCCTATCTGGGTGTTCGTACCTGGGTATGGGAACTTGAACTACAACGGGACAGGTGGCGCGGAACAGCTGTCATTGCGCACTTGCCGGGTCACCGGGCCGCCATAGTCCTCGGGCTTGCGGTGGAACCGCGCGGGGCCGGCGATTGACGAGACTGATGTTGGGTTGGCCGGTCATGGCCGGTATGGTATCGTGCACGCGGCATGGCAAAGCCGGACAGCCGAGGTGCACGCACGGTATCCGCTTCAGACATCACCGCCCACGCCATGCGCGCTCTTGGCCACCTCACCTCGTGCGACCTCTGTCCTCGAGAGTGCGGGGTAGATCGGACCGGCGGCGAGCTCGGCGTGTGCGGCATCGGGCGCGACGCGCGTGTCGCTTCCTACGGACCCCACTTCGGGGAGGAATCGGTACTGGTCGGGCGCACCGGTTCCGGAACGGTCTTCTTCGGGGGCTGCAATCTCCTCTGTTCCTTCTGCCAGAACCACGACATCAGCCACCACGCGGCCGGCACCGAGACACCTCCGGACAGGCTGGCCGCCATCATGCTCCACCTGCAGGCGGAAGGCTGTTGCAACATCAACCTGGTCACGCCGTCACACGTTGTGCCGCAGATCCTTGCGGCCCTCGTCATCGCGATCCCCGCAGGCCTGCGCATTCCCATTGTCTACAACTCCGGTGGCTACGACAGCGTGGAGACGCTTCGGTTACTAGACGGCCTCATCGACATTTACATGCCGGACATGAAGTTCCATCGGGATGAGGGCGATGAGTACCTGCCGGGAGTTACGAACTACGGCGAGGTTGCCGAGCAAGCAGTACGGGAAATGCACCGGCAGGTGGGAGATCTGCGGGTGGAGAACGGCGTGGCTACCCGCGGGTTGCTCGTCCGCCATCTGGTTCTACCGCGGGCGGCGGCCAACAGCGCCGGGATCTTCCGGTTCCTCGCATTGCTCTCACCCGACACCTACGTCAACATCATGGATCAGTACCGACCGATGTACCGCGCCCGCAACCACCCCCGAATCGGCACCATGGTTACATCGGAGGAGTACGCCGCTGCAGTTCGACAGGCCAGAGAGGCCGGCCTTCGGCGGATTGACGGTTAGTACGATTCGGCCACAAGCCCGGCCATGCAATCAGCGCGTCCATCACCGGCACGGGCGTAGATTGCGGTAAATCCGCGCTGTGGATAGACCACTTCCAGATACTCTGTAAGTCTCAGAATCCAGGCTCCCTGCTTTCGCAACCGCCGGACGCGAACATGCGCAGGGCAAACGCACAATTGCCCTTGCCTGCATTGGTGGTGCGGC
>DAOWMR010000038.1 GCA_030642995.1 Spirochaetales bacterium | reverse complement strand
TCGGTTCTGTTTCTTGGCGCTGATTTCGAATCCAACACCAGCTTTCATCTGGCCGAGTACCGGGCCGAATACGCGTCAAAGGAGCGCGTGACTCTTGGCGCCCCAATCCTTGTCGACGGTCATCGCCGTTGGAAGAACTTCTCCGACATCAACTATAACGCAGATGACTTCGTTGATATCGGCAGAGCGTTTCTGAAGAGCCACAAGCAGCAGGTGCGAGTGGGCAAGATTGGCATGGCGACCTGCTATCTCTTCCCGCAACGCGTCGCCGTGGACTACGCAGTGAAGTGGATGCACACACATCGCCGGTAGATGCGCACCCCGCCGAGCTATTCTTCCAGCAGCTTTGCCAATCGGCGGTAGGTCTGGTTGACCAGCTCGTGTTCAGGCTGGTCAATGGAGTCCCCAAGCTCGTCGGCAAGCTGTTCGATTGCCCCGAGGCTCTCGGCCACGGCAACGTGAAACGATCGCGATGGTTTGAACCAGTACAATCCATTGCCGTCGGTCTGCAGCGTGAGAAAGCCCACTGAATTACCGCCCTTCTTCCTGCGGGTCATTTTGAGAATCAGCGGGAGTTCGCGGCAGAGTTCCGCGCTCTCGGCCTGCGACTGGAAGGAGTGACTCCGCGGCCACGCCTTGCCGACAAAGTCACGATGGGGATTTATGTGCGGGGCAATTCGCATGATCTCGGCAACCCGCGTCCCGGAGAGAAGTTCCAGGTCATTGTGCACGAGCTTTCCTTTCAGTGAATGGAGTTGGGAGTGAACCACCGGCTCATCCTTGAGGGCAAGCATGAGTTCGTCCCAGTTGATGATGGCGCTCTTCTTGCCTCCTTTGATTACCCGGAGCGGGAAGAACCGGGTTCCAATCCTGATTTGGGTCGTGGTGTCCCGGCGGTCTTTTTTCTTTCCGGAGACTCTGCCCGCCTCGCGCCGGCCCGGGCCTCCCGCCGGTCCTCCGGACCGTTCCTGCTTGAGGAGACTCTCGGCGAGCACGGGCGATATCTTGCGGATCCACGACTCGTGCAGCAGCGAAACCGACCGCGCGTAGGTTCTACTCGTCCTCACGATCTCTCCGGCAACGATGAACCGCGGCGCCTCCCTGAACATGACCGAGCCTGGGTGAATCAGTATCCGTTCGGCGGTAAGGCTTCTGTAGCTGCCCCGGCCGCTTTGGACACAGACAAACTGTATGAGCCCCTTGGCCACGGCGCAGAGGTAATCGGCCCTGGAGCCGCCGGAGAGGACCGGCACACCCATGTCGCTGACAATCTCCGCGAGTTGGCGCTGGACATTGTCAATCTCAGCCATCGTTCGAGCGTCCAGATATCCGGTCTCGCAGAATCGTTCCTTGTTGTCCGTGCCACGATAGGCGGCGAGCAGCTTCAGGTAGCTCACAAAATCGCCCAGGTCGTCCCGGTACCGATGATGAGCCTGCCGTGCCTCAATCTCCTCCCCCATGGGAAGCAGAAACGGACTGTTGGTGGTAAGGAAGCTCGCCGCCGTCACCACCTCGTCCACGACATTCGGATATTGGCGAATTGCTTCGGCGATCATGCGTGAGTGACGCGGGAGCAGTGGAAACTCCGCCATCATCTTTCCGATGGAGGAGAGTGTGTTGTCTCGTTCAATGGCCTCCAACAGACGCAGACTTTCAACAGCCCCGGCGATTCCCTGCCGGCCGGGAGGACTGATGAAGTCAAAACTCTGGAAGTCGGTGATGCCGATCTCGGCCATGCGGAGCACAACTTCCGAGAGATCGGTGCGGTAGATCTCTTCCGTGGTGAACAGGGCACGACGTTCGTACTCCTCCCGTTGATAGAGCCGGTAGCAGGTCCCGGGTTGCGTGCGGCCGGCTCTGCCCTTGCGCTGGTTGGCGCTCGCTTTCGAGATAGGCCCCTCCACCAGTGAACTGGTGAACGTGCGAGGATTGTAGAAATTCATTTTTGAGAACCCGGAGTCAATCACGGTCGTAATGCCGTCGATTGTGACGCTCGTTTCGGCGATGTTGGTGGCCACAACCACTTTGCGCTTGCCTTGCGGCGCCGGCGGGAAGATCAATTCCTGCTCTTCCTTACTGAGCCGGCCGTAAAGCGGCAGGATGTGCAGCTGCTTCCGATAGGGTTCCATGTAGAGCGCGGTGACACAATCTTTGATCGGCTTTTCTCCGGAGAGGAATATCAGAATATCCCCGGAGCGCTCTTCCCGAACCCGTCGGCCCACCACCTCCACTACCTTCGCAATCAGAACGTCGGGATCGGATTGGATACGGGGCGCGTCGTAGATCACCTGGACCGGATACATCGGCGTTTCTATGCGGACTATCGGGCAGGAGTCGAAGTATTCGCTGAATACCTCTGCGTTGATCGTGGCTGATGAGACGATGACTCGGAACTCAGGCCGATCTCTCAGGACCCGCTTGAGCAGCCCGAGAATGAAATCGATATTCAGGCTTCGCTCGTGAGCCTCGTCCACGACGACGCAGGCATAGGACTTGAGCGAATAGTCGAGCTTCATTTCCTGCAGGAGTATCCCGTCGGTCATGATCTTCAGGACTGTTTCCGGCGAGGTGTGGTCGTGGAATCGCATCTTGTAGCCGACGCGACCGCCTACCTCCGTCTCCAGCTGCTTCGCAATGAACTCGGTCACGCTGACGGCCGCGATCCGACGCGGTTGCGTGATTCCGATCATTCCGGTCTTCCCGAAACCCGCCTCCAAGAGAATGACCGGGAGTTGGGTGGTCTTTCCGCTTCCGGTCGGGCTCTCCACGACAACCACCTGACTGCCGGCAAGCGCCTCAATGATGCGGTTGCGTTGTTGATAGACCGGCAGCTCGTGCGGTTGCATGGTGAGGAAGCTACCACAGTGGTGCGAGATCGGCTATAACAAGGCATGGAACTGCAATCCCCGGAGCGAAGCCGGCACCTCGGCGCCATAACCGATCTCTTTGCGAAAAACTTCAGCAATTACGGAGAGGAGTTCGATTACGGATCGGACGGTTACTTTGAAGGGGCGCCGTATGACTGGGAAGCGTCCCGGATCGGTCTCGTTGACGGTGAGGTGGCAACGCACTTCGGCGTGTGGGACTTCACCATGCGGATTGGGTCGGCGAAGGCGCGAGTTGCGGGCATTGGCGCGGTCACAACGCAACGGGCGCTTTCAGGCCGTGGCCTCATGACCAGCACAGCGGCCGATTGCGTCGACTCGCTCCGCTCAGCCGGCTACGACATGAGCCTGCTCTTCGGCCTTCAGACCTACTATCTCCGGTTCGGGTACGTCGCCACCTTTCCGGAGTACACCTTCTCTGTCTCCACACGTGATGTCGTTCCCGCCGATCCTCCTGTCGCGTTTGAGCTGTTTGACGGGAACTACGCTGATTTCGCAGATCAGTACAACAGAGAGAACGAGGGCGTGACCGGCACCTTCGTGCGCCCCTCCTTTACCACCAATCGCCGGCCCGGGAAGTGGCACGGATACACCTTCGATGGTGGATACCTGATTACAGATCGCAAGGATGATGTGCTGGGAGTAGCCGATTGCGCAGGTCCGTCCGATCGCGTCCTGGATGTTGCCCGTCAGCTCGCCGTTCGGGAGGTCGAACCGACGATTGAGTTCACATTCCTCCCGCGTCGATCACTGATGGGCGAGTATCTCCAGACGATCACCCACACCTGCTCGGCCAAATTCGTTCGGAACGGCGGGCCCATGATCAAGATCGTGAACCTGGGATCGCTGATGGAGAAACTCTCGCCCGAGCTATCCCGACGCTTAGCAGCCGGCCCTCTGGCGAGCTACACCGGTCGGCTGGCGATTGGTGGCGATGGGGAGAGAGTAACGCTGGTGATCCGGAATGGCGCCGTCGTGGCTGTGGATCCGGGCGGGGACGCGTCATCTCCCGACGCGCCGGCAGACGGTTCAATCACCGCCGGGCCGGCCATCGCTCGACTCGTCATTGGAGACGATGATTCGCACCGGATCTGCCGGCAGGCTGGAATCACGGTTGAAGGGGATGCACAACACCTACTGCCTGTTCTGTTTCCGAATGAGGAACCGTCCACGATTCTCTGGGATCGATTCTAGGTCGTGAGGGCCTGAATCGCGCGTGCGGCATCGCCGACGGTCAACCCCTCGTCGTTGGTACGGGATCGAAGGTCACGCACCGTCACCGTCTCGCCGGCGCCCTCGACGATCACCGCCACCGGAATGTCCTTCTTCTCCGCAAACGCGTACTGTTGGCCTAACTTTCTGCACTCAGGATAGACATCAACTCGGAGTCCCGTCGTCCGCAGCTCATCCGCGATCGCGTGATACCGTCCGGTCATCGCATCGTCTGAACAGAGCACGATCGCTTCCGCCCCGCCGGTCTGAGTGCCCGTTACCGACAACTCTTCCAGGCCGGCGATGAGTCGATCCAGACCAATTGATGTACCGACTCCCGGCAGGCGCTCCTTCGTGTACAGGCCTGCCAGGTTGTTGTAGCGACCGCCCGAACAGACCGATCCGATTTCCGGCAGAGCCGTGAGGAAGGTTTCAAATACGATACCCGTGTAGTAGTCCAGACCCCGCGTGACGGAGGGATCCAGCACGATCCGGTCGGCAATACCAACCGTTTTCGCGGCCTGCAAAACGTCGCTGAGCCGGCGGAGGTCCTGCGCGGCATCCGGGGCGAGGGAGCGCATCGACTCCAGGGTCGACTCATTGTCCGGTCCCCGCGTGATGTACGCCATGATCGTATCGGTTGCCGCCGCCCCCGCGATTTTTTCGAGTTGGGAGCGCACTTCGGTCTCGCCGATCTTGCGCATCTTGTCGACTGTCCGAAGGACCTGCTCTCCCCGGTCGGCAATGCCGAGGCGAGCGAGGAGGGAATTGAATACGCCTCTATGCGAGAGATGAATCCGGACGTCATCCACGCCAATCGCGCGGAAAGATCGATCCATGAGCAGGACGATTTCAAAGTCTGCCGACGCACTGTCCGATCCGACGATGTCAAAGTCGCACTGCACAAACTCCCGATACCGGCCCCGCTGGGTATTCTCGCCGCGAAAGACCTTTGCAATGTGGAATCGCTTGAAGGGCAGGGGGAGTTCATGAAGGTGAAGCGCCATGAATCGGGCGAACGGAACGGTCAGATCGTAGCGCATGGCCACATCCCGGTCACCCTGGTCCTCAAATCGATAGATCTGCTTGTCCGTCTCTCCGCCACCCTTCCCAAGGAGGATTTCCGTGTACTCCAGGATGGGTGTATCAATCGGCTCAAATCCGAACGCCGCAAACGTCCGCCCGAGGATCTCCTCTATCCGTTGGCGCTCTCGCTCATCGGCGGGAAGGAAATCGCGAAACCCCTTCAAGAGGCGTGGTTCAATCAACTCTGCCATAACCACACAATATCCCGGCCTGACCCGACTGTGGCAAGGGCCTGGTGTGATGGTCAACCTTTTCGTTGCTGATTTCCTGCAATATTGATAGTACCTAATTGACTGAAAGGTCCGAATATCGACATCAGAATCGGTAATAATCGAGAGAATCGAGGTTCTTTGCGCTAGAATGCACGAAAATACTCAAGGTTGTTATTGCAACTTGACAACTCCGATGCTACAATGGCTGCAATTGAGATCATTCCGAGAAGGAGGAATTCATGATCAACAAAGTGGTCACGAGAGTGCTGACAGTCGCTCTGCTACTGTTCCTGGTTGCGGGGACAGGGTTGTTCGCGACCGGAAGCGACGAATCGGATGGCGAGAAGCCGACACTGATTTGGGTGACGAGTGTTCAAGGCGGACGTGAGCCCGAGGAGAACCCGCTGTTTGAGGACGAGGTGGAACGACTCACGGGGATACGCGTTCAGCTTGTCAAACCGCCGGGCAGCGAGTACACAACAAAACTGACGACGATGCTGGCCTCGGGCGAGCAGGTAGACATCGCCTATGCCGGCGGTGGAACGTATGTGAGCTTTGTGGAGCAGGGCCTCCTTGAACCACTGACGGACAGGATAGCGGCGTCACCGGTGTTGAGCGATCCCAAGATTATCGACCCGGCGGAGTGGGAGCGGGTACGGAGTCCGGACGGCGAGATCTACGGCGTGTTCAACAAGTTTGAACAGGGTACGCTACCGATCGTTCGTGGCGACTGGTTGGACAAACTCGGCTTGGCCGAACCCCAGACCTTTGATGACTTCTATGATGTTCTGTACGCCTTCACCTACGACGATCCCGACGGCAATGGCATAGATGACACCTACGGCATGGCGATCGGTTACACGCTGTACGACACCGTGGGACTCTTCGGCGCCTACGGCCTCATGCGCGGATGGGCCTATGACGAGGGCGGCGAGTTCTACTCGCCCTATGCGACCGACGCTGCAATTCCCGTGTACGAGTGGCTTGCCAAGATCTACGCGGACGGACTCCTGGAACCGAACTTCATTACCAACAACTCAGGTGCTTTCCGGGAACTGTTCATGACCGACAAGTCCGGTATGAACTGGTACTGGGCTGCCTGGGTCGGTCTGTACAACCAGCAGGTCCATGCCGAAGATCCGAACAACCCGTTCGAGGCGAGAGGGATTGCGCCCCCCGAAGGACCCGGCGGACGCCTGCTCAAAGCCGGCGGTGACGGATTCATGGTCGTCCCTGGCCTGTCGGAGTACAAGGATGAAGCATTCCAGGTTGCCGAGTTCTGGCATACCTATGACGGAAACGTAATCAGTACTCTTGGGATTCTCGGTCACGACTACAACATGGTGGACGGCAAGTACGTGCTGACCGAGATTGGAGAAGCGCACGCAATGGATCACGGTGCTCCACAGCCCAAGTCTCTCGCATGGGTCAATCCGTTTGGAGAACTGCCGGGATTTGATGAGGCGGCCGCAATCGTGCGCGACTACGCATTGCCCCAGATGGCGACTGCCCACGACAAGATCTGGGAAGACATCACCCGTGGTGAAGCGGCGAAGATCATTCTGGGCGACATCACCGCCGCACAGGGAGTTGCGAACATGAGAGCCCGATTTGCAGAGGAGGGCATCGGCCGGTATTAGAGCAGTGGTGCGACCCAATACTTGAAGAGAAGCCTGCCTCGCGAGAGGCAGGCTCCGTATCGGCTGGAGTCCCAGATCTGTCGGGCTCGTCCGGGAGAGGTACAGGATGGCAACCGATCAAATACGACTCGTGATTCTGGACATGGGCTGGACCCTCTGGGAAGAGGTTCCGGATGAGCGAGCGGTCTCTAAACCAGATGGTGACGGACACGGTGACGTGTTCTACCGCATAGACCCTGACCACATGTACAGGTACGATGGCGTCAGCAATCGGATATACCCCGGGGTGCGTGAGATGTTTCGGGAGCTCCACCGCCGGCGGCTTCACGTGTCCATTAACTCGCTCAATACCCCGGATGCCTGGCGCTGGATAGAATCAGACATCTACAACTTGAATACGGACGGTTTTGTACGGCATTCTCGGATCGCGGAACGTCCCGATCACGGGACGCCTAAGCGGCCGGAGAAGTCGGACATCAAGGGGCTTTGGACGGCGGAAATCATTGGCGAGTGGAACGCGCGCGAGTGCGGCGACAAGCCGATTGCAAACACGCAGGTGCTGTTCGTTGACGACGACCAGTGGAACATTCGCGCCGTGGAGCGAGTGTGTCCGGGGGTACACTGTGTACTGCCGCCGACTTCAGGCGAGAAGGGGATGCTTAACGTCCTGAGCGTCATCGATCATATAGACAACGGAGAGCCGAGTGACAATTGACCTGTGGCAACAGACAGTGACCGGGAGGGACGTGTGCGTTCTATAGGCCGAACTGCATACCGGATCAGAAAAGACTGGATGCTCTATCTTCTCATTCTGCCGGCGGTGGTATACTTCATCCTGTTCGCCTACCTGCCGGTGGTTGACGGCACCAATATCAGTTTCCAGGATTATCGATTCGTTGGAGAGAGCAAGTACATCGGGTTCCAGAACTACCAGACCGTGTTTGATACGGCCGGTTTCTGGCGCGTTTTTCGGAACACGATTATTCTGGGTTTCTCCAACGTGGTGCTGACCGCGTTTATCCCCATGTTCCTGGCCATGATGCTCAACGAAGTGATGTTCTCACCCTGGAAAAGGTTCGTCCAAACCATCCTCTATTTGCCCCACCTGTTCTCGTGGGTTGTGGTCGGCGGAATCTGGATATTCATTCTCGCTCCGAACGGAGGGATCGTGAATGCTATTCGCGGATTGTTTGGGGCGGATCCGGTGTTCTTCCTGGTGAAAGAGAATCTGGCGCGACCGCTCTACATCGGCATAAACCTCTGGAAGCAGGCGGGTTACGTGTGCATCCTTTTCCTTGCGGCAATCGCGGGAATCAATCCGGAGCTGTATGAAGCGGCAATGATCGACGGCGCCGGGGGGTTCAAGCGGGCCATGTACATCACCGTGCCTGAACTCCTGCGCACCCTGAAGGTCGTGCTTCTGTTGAATGTCATGGGTGCTCTACGCATTTTCGATCAGATCTACGTGATGAGAAATGAAGTGGTAGCACCGAAGGTGGATGTGCTCATGTACTACGTTTACATACGTGGACTGGAGCAGTTTGACCTTGGGTACGCCGCAGCCATTTCAGTTTTCATCTTCGCTATCACTCTGGTGATTACACTGACGTCGCGTCGACTCATGAAGTACCACGTGTGATGGAGGAGGAGTGGTGAGATCCAATCAGATATCAACCTCCCTGTTCAGCCGCCGGCTGTTCGTCATTGCCAATAACATCATTCTGGTAGTGCTCGTGCTGTCAATGCTGGTGCCGTTGATCAACGTACTTGCGGTATCATTCACCACCGACCTCGAGTCATTCGACAGAACGATCAAGCTCTTCCCGCGTGAGCCGAGCACGGTTGGGTACAAAATTCTCTTCGAGAGGGTTGCAATCTTGCGGCCTTTCCTGAACAACACCATCGTTACCGTAGCCGGCACCCTGCTGCACGTGTTTTTTACCTCGATGGCCGGGTACGTTCTTACCAAGCAGCGATTCATCGGCAAAGCGTTGCTGGTGCTTATGGTAACGCTCCCGATGATGATTCCATTTCAGATGATTATCATTCCTGTGTTCGTCATGATGCGGCGGCTGGGTCTGATGGACACCCTCTATGCGCTGATCTTGATAGATATCGTTGCGACGTTCAGCATTCTTCTGATGAAAAACTACTTCGAGGGAATTCCGGTTTCACTGGCCGAGTCGGCGTTAATGGACGGCGCCAAGGAGTTCACGATATTCTCTCGGATCTATTTGCCTCTCGCGCTCCCGGGAATCGCGACCATTTCGATCTTCCAGTTTGTGTCACGGTGGAATCAGTTCTTGCCGGCGGTGCTTTTCATCAATTCGCCGACGAAGTACACGCTTCAGATTGCCCTTCGGAGCCTGGTTGTGAACCAGGAACTGACGAGCACGACTCAACAGGTCGCCAACAACACGAGGATGGCGGGCATTGTCATTTCAATAATCCCACTCATATTCGTGTATGTCTTTGCCCAGAAGTATTTCATCAAGGGAATCATGATCGGAGCGATCAAGGAATGAACAAGTCGATCGCTCCCGATATGAAGAAACACTTATTCGTGAGGGACTACGTCGAGAACAAGATCCGGTCCGGTGATCTGAAACCTGGAGACAGACTACCAACCGAAAGTGCCCTGATGCGGAACCTCAAAGTCAGCAGGACTCCGGTGCGGCAGGCGCTCATGGAACTGGCGCGCGATGGATGGATCTATCGTATCCGAGGGAGCGGGAGCTACGTCAAGAGAGTCGCGACCAACTCCTCAATCGACATCTACGCAATTCTGTACAGCAACCAACGCGGCATAGAAAAGGACATCATCCACGGAATGCGTCGCGCCGTGGGCCAGCACCCGTCCGGGAACATTCACCTCGTCCTCAAAAAGCCGGGGAAAGACACGAGCGAACTCATCGACGTCATCAATCAGCTTCCGAAGCCGGCAGAGGGGGGGCTTGTCGTCATTCCAATTGTGAGCAACTCTCGCCCGCTGAATCGCCTGCTCGGTGCGAGTCTGCGAAAACTGGCGGACAATAGGTTCACCGTGGTGCAGCTTGACAGATGTGTACCGGAATACGACGGACACTTCGTGACGTCCAACCACCAGCAGGGAGCCTCGAAGATGGTCGAGTATCTGATCTCAATGGGGCACAAGCGCATTGGCTGTGTCTACGAGCATCCGGAGAACACGTCCATTCGAGACCGCCTGCAGGGCGTGAAGACTGCCTTTCTCAATCGGGACATGACAATCAACAATGCCCTGCACCTTGATATCCCGGTCGACCAAGTTGCCGCACGGGCAAGCGAGGTACTTCGGTGGATCAGTGACAACCGGATCACGGCGCTATTCTGCTGTGAGAGTGAACTCGCCCGCGAAGTGTACCTCGTACTCGAGCAGGCGGGCATCAGGGTTCCTGCCGATATCTCGCTCTGTTCCTTTGATGACCACGCCTTTGCCGGCATCAAGGACGGATTCCTCACTGCCGTGATTCAGAAGCTCGAGGACCTCGGCCACTACGCTATTGAGATCATCCTCAATGGCCACGGGCAGGAAACCTCGGGTCCAATCAAGATGACCCTTGAGCCGGAACTGGCCATTCGGTCAAGTGTGGCTCGAATCGCTTCAGATTGAGCGGGCTACGGGTATGGGTGCGATGAATCGTGCGGCAGATGGAAAGATCACACTTGCCGGTCACGTGACCAGGCAGGAAAAACGATCGGAAGACTATCGCTATTTGTCGTTTGAAGTTCCCCCCGGTGTTGCCCGAATTGACGTGCAGTACGATTACACTCGAACCAGCTTTGCTGAATCCAGGGCCGGGCTCGAAAACGTATTGGATATCGGCATATTCAGTCCCGGAGCAGGAGATGATGAACCGGTGTTTCGGGGCTGGAGTGGTGGCGCACGAAGTGAGTTCTTCGTCGACTTGGATGATGCCACACCGGGGTACCTTTCCGGCCCGATGCCCGCCGGAAACTGGACCATCATTCTTGGACTCTACCGAATCGGGGACGCCGGGTGTGACTACACCGTCACGATCACGCTCACCCACGGGACCGCAAGCCCGGTTCTCGAAGAACCGGCACGAGAGCCCCACGAGGCTCGTCCCGCCGGCGGGTTCAAGGGGTCGGCATGGTTTGTGGGTGATCTCCACTCACACACCCACCACAGTGATGCTCAGGCCGGTGTCGAGGAAATCGCAGACGTTGCCCGTCGGCGCGGATTGGATTTCCTTGCCGTTACCGACCACAATACCGTGAGTCATCTTGCAGAACTCGATCGCTTCTCTTCCGAGGAGATGCTTCTCCTCCCCGGCATGGAGGTGACCACTTACTACGGTCACGCCAACGTCTGGGGTTTGGAAGAGTGGGTGGATTTTCGTCATCGCGAGACCAGGGAGATACCAGACGTTATCCGGGCAGCCCACGCCCAGGGCGCGCTGATATCGATCAATCACCCCCACTCCGATGTTCCGTGGGAGTACGGTTGGGTGGACGGTTTCGATGCCATTGAGGTGTGGCAAGGTCTGTGGAACGCCGCGAATCTTGCCGCCGTTCGGTGGTGGGATGAGCTCCTGACCGAGGGCAAACGAATCGTTGGCGTGGGCGGCAGCGATCGCCACCAGCCGAAGGATTACGATCCGCACTTTCCGTATCAGGTAAGTACGCCCGCGACACGTGTCAGAGCAACGAGCCTCAGTACGGCGGCTATCCTCACCGGCATACGCGCCGGGCACGTCACAATAGCCGCAGACCCGGCGGGGCCGTGGATCAGCCTTCGGGTTGCCCGGGGCGATGGTGTCCGGGCGGGCATCGGCGATGGGCTCTCCGTCCGCGGTGGCGAGGAAGTGATCGTGGAATGCAGCGTGCAGGGCGCCAACAACGATACTCTTGAACTCGTCTCTGCAGGTGAGGTCGTCGCGTCTCAAACAGTCACGAGCGAGAATCGACATGCTATATTCTCATTCCCG
>DAOWMR010000212.1 GCA_030642995.1 Spirochaetales bacterium | reverse complement strand
GGGACGCGGGGAGTGCGATGGGCTGTTCATCACGACAAGCGGTGTGGGGTTCGTGGGCGAGGGGCGTGAAGGGATTGCCGGTGCGTCGCTTGTCGGCCCCGGCGATGCGATTCTCGTGAACGGGCCAATTGGTGATCACGGGGCTGCCATCGCCTGCGTCCGAAATGGCATCACCACAGATCCGCCGCTCGTCTCAGATTGTGCTTCGCTGTCGGGGCTGATTCAGCAACTGTACAATTCCGGCATTACCCCGCATTTTATGCGGGACGCAACCCGCGGTGGCCTTGCAACCGTCCTGTGTGAACTCGCCGAGATGAGATCCATGGGGATCGAGGTCCGAGAGGAATCGATTCCCATCCGGGACACGGTGAGGGGCGTCTGCGAGATGTACGGATTTGATCCCCTCTACCTGGCCAACGAAGGGACCATGATCTGTGTCGTCGACCAAGCGGACGCGGCCCCGGCGCTGGACGCGATGCAGGCGCATCCGCTTGGTCGGTCTGCGGCGAACATCGGAGAGGTGTTACCGGCAGGAGCCGGGCGTGCGGGCTCGTCCCGAGCGCACTCGTTCCGAGTCATAATCAGAACCGCCATAGGCGGGCGTCGGATCTTGAGGATGCTCGCTGGTGAGCAACTCCCGCGGATCTGTTAGGAAAGGAGGATCACCGTGCACGAATGGGCACTTGCAGAGGCGGTTCTGGACTCCGTCCGGGCGGAGCAGATCGCGCGCGCCGGTCAACGGGCAGGGAGGGTCGTCATTCAGTTTGGCGAGCTGCAGAGCATTGACCCCGACGTTTTTACCGAGGGCATTCGGCACCTGCAGAGTGTCGATGATGATCTGAATCTCGAGTTCGTGTTTGAAACCGAACCGGCAACGCTGAAGTGCACTGTGTGCGGGCATGGTTGGTCCTTTGCCGATTGCGACATAGACGAAGCTACCCGTGAGGCAATTCACTTCCTGCCGGAGGTTGCACATTCCTTCATTGTGTGCCCCTCATGCGGCAGCGCGGACTTTCGCGTGGATCAGGGTCGAGGCGTGACTATCGAATCGATTGAGTTCACGTCGGCGGAGGCCTCTGTCCGTCCGGAGGGGGAGGGATGATTGACCCGCGACCAAGCGTTTTTGCGAGACGTCTCAGTCCCATCCGTCGTGTTGTTGCGGTTGGCGGAGGAAAGGGCGGCGTCGGCAAGACAACGGTGGCCACGCTCACCGCCCTTGCTGCGGCCTCTGCCGGCCACCGAGTTGGCCTGCTGGACCTGGATATTCACGGCGGCGCAGCTCATCTGTTCCTGGGCATTGAGCCGTCGTTCCCCGAGGAAGAGGCCGGCATCCTGCCGTTTGAGGGAGCGTTTGGATTGCGGTTCATGAGCGCAACATCATTCAGCGGAGATCGGCCGCTTGCACTTCGGGGGACGGAGGTTTCCGACGCCATCGCGGAATTGCTCGCTGTGACCGTCTGGCCCGAGCTGGACCTCCTGCTGATCGATCTGCCGCCCGGGCTTGGAGAGAGTCTGCTGGATGTTATGCGATTCGTGCCCCGGGCTGAGATCGTGGCGGTGACGACTGCGTCGCTGCCGTCGGTGCGGGTTGCAGACCGATTCCTCTCGGCGGTTGGGTCCGCAGCGCCGGTGCTGGGCGTGGTTGCGAACATGATCGACGGCAATTCCGGCGCAGCGGACCCGGTTGTCCGGCTCGCTGCGCGGTTTTCGGCGCCCGTTCTCGCCTCCGTCCCCAATGATCCAGCATTGGAGTCGGCGATCGGGAGGCCGGAGGCGTTGCTGAAGACGACTAGTGCGGCTGCGCTGGATGGGGTCGTGAACACGCTGGTGGGGGCGTGACTTCGGCCGCAATTGACGAGGTAGTGCGCACGAGTTCCCCAAAATCGTGCGGAAGAATACCCGGCATCACCGTATCCAGATCGATCACGCAGATGGCCGGTGGTGCCTCGACACGCGCGGAAGAATTGCCGGAAGAATTGCCGGAGGCGTTCCTCAACAACAATTCGGACCTCCGTCCCCCGACCGATCAGCCCCTACCACCGGCGGGCGAAAAAACGGCCCGGGCTATTGACCCGGGCCTGCCTCAGAGGACTCTACTCGTCTTTCTCCAGATTCCTGAGATCGGCAAACCGCCGCTTGTTGTCTTCAATTGCCAGTTTGCGCAATCGCAATGCTTCCTCCGGCTTTGCGAGCTCCAGCGCACGGTAGCGGATCTCTACCTGGGAGTACTCCTTGAACTCCGTTGAAGGTTCTCCGCCTTCCCAGACAAACGGGTTCTTGCCCTCGGCGCGAAGTTCCGGGTTGTACCGGTAGATGGGCCAGTAGCCGCTTGAAGACGCGGCCTTGCTCTGCTGGCCGGTGAACTTCATGTCGTATCCGTGGGCGATACATGGCGAATATGCGATGATAATGGACGGTCCATCGTACTTCTCCGCCTCGATGATGGCTTGGAGCACCTGTTCCCGGTTGGCGCCCATGTTGACGCTTGCCACGAAGGCACTCCCGTAGGTGGTCATCATCAGACCCAGGTTCTTCTTGCCCAGTTGCTTGCCGCTTGCGGCAAACTTGGCAATAGCGCCCCGCGGTGTGGCCTTTGATGCCTGGCCGCCGGTGTTTGAATAGACTTCGGTATCCACGACAGGAACGTTGATGTTTCTGTCCTGTGCCATCACGTGATCAAGACCGCCGTAGCCAATATCGTAGGCCCATCCGTCGCCTCCGAAGGACCAGATACTCTTGTTGATGAAGTAGTCGCCGAGTTCGGTGATCTTGGCGAGTATTTTCTTTGCCTCGCCCTTGGCAGTCTTCACGGCAGCCGGTAGAGCGGCGGCGATCTTGTCCGCGTTTTCCTTGGCCTCGGCGCTCACGTCCGCCCAGTGGTCCAGCGACCAGCGAAGTAGTTTGGCCAGATCGGGATCGGCACCCTCTTCCAGGAGTTGCTCGACGTTAGCTTTCAGCTGCGCGCGGTTTGAATCCACGGCCAACCGCATGCCGAACCCGTATTCGGCATTGTCCTCAAAGAGACTGTTTGCCCAGGCCGGCCCGCGTCCCTTCTCGTCGGCCGCGTATGGCACCGTCGGGAAGGTTCCACCGTAGATGGAAGTACATCCGGTTGCGTTGGCAATGATCATCCGGTCACCGAAGAGTTGGGTGATCATGTAGATGTAACCCACCTCACCACAGCCCTGACAGCTACCCGGATACTCGAAGTAGGGAGTGTCAAACTGAACGTCCATGCCCTCAATGAGCGGGCTCTTTGCAACCCATTTCACCGGAATACTGCCGCGCTTACCGCGACGCTCAAGCCGCCTGGTCCCCAAAGGCACAGCTCCATTTATCGGCATCTTACTGACCGGAACCGTGTCGCCTTTCAGACGCAAGACAGGTTCAATGACCGTTTTTGCCCATTCGTCGGAATCCGATGGGACGATGTCGGTGATGGGTGATCCCGGGCCGACTTCGGTGGGCACCGGCACCTCTTTGATGGCATCCACCGCCGCATCAATAGCACGCCAGTTCATCTCGACAATTTCTCGCCCCTTCCTTGTGAACTGTTTCTCAACGTACTTCTTGATCAGAGCAATTGCATCGTTCTCGGGCAGCACACCTGAGAGCTTGAAGAAGGCGGTCTGCATGATCGTGTTGATGCGCCCGCCAAGACCAACTTCCTTGGCAATGCTCGACGCATCGATGGTGAAGACCTTCACTTTCTTCTCAATGATGGTCTTCTGCATCTTCTCCGTGAATTTCGCAAAGACCTTTTCAGGGTCCAGGCCGATGTTCACGAGGAAAATGCCGCCCTCGGCGATGCCGTCCAGGATATCAAACCGGCCAATGTACTGATGCCGATGCAGGGCGATGAAATCGGATTTGGTGAGCTGATATGTTGATTGAATCGGCTCTTTGCCGAACCGCAGGTGGCTGACCGTCCATCCGCCCGATTTGTTGGAATCATACTGGAAGTGGCCCTGCGCGTAGAGATCGGTGTCTTCGCCGATGATCTTGATACTGTTCTTGTTGGCGCTCACCGTCCCATCGGAACCGAAACCCCAGAACTTGCACCGTGTGATGCTCTCCTGCTCAGTATCAATAACTTCGCCGACCGGGATTGACTTGTGAGTCACGTCGTCGTTGATACCGACGGTGAAATCATGGAAACAGTCACCATCCAGGTGGTCGTAGACTGCTTTCACCATGGACGGTGTGAACTCCTTGCTGGAGAGCCCGAAGCGTCCGCCGATGATCGTGAGTCCGGAGTTCTGGAACGCTGCATTTACGTCCAGGAAAAGCGGTTCGCCCGGTCCACCCGGTTCCTTGGTGCGGTCCAGGACCGCGATCTTCTTGACGCTTGCCGGGATCGCGGCCTTCAAATGTTCTGAACTCCACGGCCGATAGAGTCGAACCTTGATCGCGCCGACCTTCGCCCCATTCTTGTTCAGATATTTGACCGTTTCGTCAATCGTCTCAATGCCGCTGCCCATCGCGATGATGATCTTCTCCGCGTTGGGATCACCGACGTACTGGAAGAGTTCATAAGTGCGGCCGATTTTCTCGGCGAAAAGCTTCATGTACTTCTCTACGATAGCCGGCGCGGCCTCGTAGAATCGATTTACCGTCTCGCGTCCCTGGAAGAAGACATCAGGGTTCTGGGCGCCGACCTTCACGAACGGTTTCTCAGGGCGCATGGCCCCGGCACGGAATTCCTCCACGTACTTCATGTCCAGCATGGAGGCAAGCGTGTCGTACTCGATCGTTTCGATTTTCTGGACCTCATTGGACGTACGGAAACCGTCAAAGAAATGGACGAAGGGAATTTTTGATTCCAGTGCGGCCAGGTGTGCGATGGCCGCGATGTCCTGCGCTTCCTGGACGCTCCCCGATGAGATCAGTCCGAACCCGGTTCCGCGTGTTGCCATGACATCCGAGTGATCGCCGAAGATAGAGAGCGATTGGGCGGCAACCGATCGTGCCGACACATGGAACACCGTCGGCAGAATCTCACCGGCAATCTTGAACATATTGGGCATCATCAGCAGAAGGCCCTGGCTTGCGGTGAAGGTCGTGGTCAGGGCGCCCGCGGAGAGCGAGCCATGAACCGCGCCCGCGGCCCCTGCCTCCGACTGCATCTCCATCACCCGCAACGGTTGACCGAAGATGTTTTTCTTGCCTTTGCTGGCCCAGTCGTCAGCCAACTCTCCCATCGAGGACGATGGGGTAATTGGGTAAATCGCTGCAACTTCACTGAATGCGTACGCAATGTTACTGGCGGCTTCGTTGCCGTCAATCGTTACCATCTTCTTGGGCATAACTAAACCTCTCTTTGGGATTAGAGCATCCAGCCACAACAAAATCGTGGTCGTGTGGTTGGGGAATTCCGAGTTTCGATCAATATAAAGCGAATCAGGAGAAGGCGCAAGGCGGCGGTGCGGAATCCACCGCGCCTCTCGAACAGCGAGTCCATGTAACCTGTATCACAATAGCGCACTTCCCGTCGATTGCGGATTCGGAGTACCCTCATCACCACGCTCAGCGACACCGCAGGAGGAGAGATCATGGCCGAAACCTCAGACAAGGTTCGCGTCTACCCGTACCGTTGGGCAGTTCTCATTGCCTACATG
>DAOWMR010000106.1 GCA_030642995.1 Spirochaetales bacterium | reverse complement strand
GGCCGAGCCCCGACGGGAAGGGCACCATGCGACGGATCCCTGAGGTCCTGGACTGCTGGTTTGAATCCGGCGCCATGCCGTACGCCCAGAACCACTACCCGTTTGAGCACAAAGAGTGGTTTGACAACCACTACCCGGCCGATTTCATTGCCGAGGGTCTCGATCAGACCCGTGGGTGGTTCTATACCCTCACGGTGCTCGCGGCCGCTCTTTTTGACAAACCTGCGTTCCAGAACGTGATCGTCAACGGAATCGTGCTGGCCGAAGACGGCAAGAAAATGAGCAAGAGCGAACGGAACTTTACCGACCCCATGGAGGTTGTCAACGAGTTTGGCGCCGACGCACTCAGGCTCGCGCTCATGCACTCCTCCGTGGTGAAGGCCGAAGACCTGAAGTATTCGGACGAGTCCGTCCGGGACGTGCTGAAGAGCATCATCATCCCGCTCTGGAACTCGTACAGCTTCTTTGTCACGTACGCAAACATTGACGGCGCCTCACCTTCGGAAGCGCCTCCGGCTCCGGAGAATCCCCTGGACCGGTGGATCCTCAGCGAGGCGGAGCGACTGGTGGATGAGGTGACCACACAGCTCGAGGCGTACGATCTGCAGAAAGGAATTGATCCGGTTGTTAATTTCATTGACCTGCTGAACAACTGGTACATTCGCCGGAGCCGTCGACGTTTCTGGCGGAGTGAAAATGACAACGACAAGAACGAAGCGTATGCAACGCTTCACAGCGTTCTGCTGAAGTTGGTCACCGTTGCAGCCCCCTTCATCCCATTCATTACTGAAGCTATATACCAGAATCTCAAGACACCCGGGATGCGCGATAGTGTCCACCTCCAGGACTTTCCGGTTGCAGACCCATCGCGCCGCGATGACAATCTGGAAGCAAAGATGGCTGTGACCCGGCAGGCGGTCAGCATGGGACGGGCCATTCGGAACATGCACAATCTCAAGATCAGACAGCCGCTCAAGGCAATTCACCTCGTAACTCGGAATATCGAGATGAAGAAGATCCTCATCGAGATGAAGGACATCGTTCGGGAAGAGCTAAACGTCAAAGAGGTGATTTTCCGGGAGAACGAGGAAGAGTTGGTTGAGTACGTTGCCAAGGCCAACTTCCGCAAGCTCGGGAAGGAACTCGGTCAGCAGGTTCAGGAGGCCGCGCGCAAGATTGCGGAGCTACTCAGCCGGGAGGTCCAGGAGCTCCTGGAGGGGACAACTCTCAGCATCGACCTTAGCGACCGACCACTTGATCTGACCTCCGACGACGTCATCATTCAACGAAATGAACGTGAGAACCTCAAGGTGCTCAATGAAGGTTCGCTTACCGTTGCCCTTGACCCGGAGATCACCGAGGAGCTCAGGCAAGAGGGCCTGGTTCGCGATCTGATTCGGCAGATTCAGAACCTTCGGAAGGAAATTGGTCTGGAGGTGTCCGACCGAATCCGCATCCATCTCTCCGGTGACGGTGACCTTCGAGAGGCCGTACTGAATTTTGAAGAGTATCTCATGAGCGAAACGCTTGCTGTTTCGATTGGTTGGGACCAGGAAAGTGGAGGGACTGATCTCTCGCTGGGGGACATTGCATGCTCTGCGCGGTTGGAGAAAGTAGACGCCTGACAGGAACCCGCGGCATTGGTTTCGCGGTGCTGCTCCTCACGTATCTCGTTTGGGTCACCGGGTGTGCGACGGCGCCTTCTGCACCCGCTCCCACGGTTCTGAACTACCTCATTCCCGAACAGTCGATCTACTTCGGCGTGGATGTCGCAGCAAACCGGGAACTCATGTCGTATGTCGCCGGATCTCTCGGCGCTGAGGCTGATGTGATTGTCAATCGGATCGATCTCTTTGCCGGAAGCCTGGATCTCTCCGTCTCAGGGGGCGCCGTATCCTCGGCGGTCGCCGGATTCCCCGGGGTCGCCGGATTCTCCGGGGTCGCGTTCGGACGGTTCCCGCAAGGGGCCACACGTTTCGCCTTGTGGAAGGATCGCGAATTCAGGCGATCGGTGGCCGAGCCGAATATCGATGCAGACTCCGACACAGATCGATTGGTCTACTACCGTCAGGTTGGCGGTCCTCTTGAAGTGGCCGTGCCGGAATCAGGTGTCATCCTGGTATCCACGGAATCGGTGGCAAACCTCATTCGCGCAACCGGTACCAACGAGCTCGGGCGAGACCGTGTTGATGGTAAGATTGTGGAGCGCATCCGGTCTGTCGGCACCGTCGAGGGTCCCGACATCGTGATAGAGCTGCCGGAGCCGGTGAGCGTCCTTACCGGTCAGCTCGGGCTCGATCTTCCGCGCTTCCCCATCTTGCGGCTCTCACTCGCAGCGACGGTTGCTGCAGTCGCCGAGGATACGGCGGCCGAGGATACGGGGCGAGGATACGCCCTCGAGGATACGGCCGTGCGCCCGGTTCCTGCCGTGCGGCTTGGACTGTCCGGTGAGTTTGAGTTCAGCTCCGAGGCGCAGGCGGCACTGTTCGGACGGCTGGGCAGGGTGTTCATCCTTGGATTTGTGCGAGCGCTCGGGTTGGAGACCACCAATCTCAGTGACACGGTAGAAATTGAGACCGACGGTAGGGAACTCCGTTTTCAGGGTGTCACGATATCGCCGGATGAACTGGTTGCCCTGGTGCTCCGTCTGACAGGACAAGAGTGATGACAGTTGTTGTTGACTATGACGCGGGCAATCTCCGAAGTGTTGAAACGGCACTTCACCACCTTGGCGAGAAGCATGTCATTTCAACCGATCCAGCCGAACTCATAGGGGCAACGAAGATCATTTTTCCCGGTGTTGGAGACGGCGCTCACGCAATGGGAGTGCTCCGTGAACGGGGACTTGACGCGGCCATGGTGGCGGCGATGGAGGATCATATTCCGATCCTCGGGATTTGCGTCGGATGTCAGATCGTGTTTGACCGAACCGAGGAGCGGGACGCGGAGTGTCTCGGCCTGGTTTCGGGTACGGCTCGCCGGTTTCCATCCGACTCGGAACTCAAGGTTCCCCACATCGGGTGGAACCAGGTGCGCTATTCAGACGACCACTGGCTCTTTGCCGGCATTCGACAGCAGACGAGCTTCTACTTTGTCCACTCCTACTATCCCAGCCCGGACGACGAACATGACGCCATTGCCTGGACCGAGTATGGAATTCAGTTTGCCGCGGCGGTGGAGCGAGGCAGCCTCGTTGCTGTTCAGTTTCATCCGGAGAAATCCGGGGAGGCGGGTCTTCGGCTGCTCCGGAACTTCCTTGACCGCGAAAGGCGGACGGATCGCCCGGCGCGGAAGGACGGCTGATCGTGTTACAGAAGCGTGTGATCGTCTGCCTGGACGTGCGGGATGGGAAGACCACCAAAGGCATCAGGTTCAAAGGCAATGTGGATATCGGAGACCCGGTGGAGATGGCACGGGCGTACTACGAGGCCGGGGTGGATGAGCTGGTCTTCTACGACATCACGGCGAGTGCCGAGCGCCGCGGGATCATGATCGATGTTGTGCGCGACGTCGCCGGACAAATCTTCATTCCGTTTTCGGTCGGGGGTGGCATTGGATCGGTTGACGATATGCGGCAGGTGCTTCTCGCGGGTGCGGAGAAGGTGAGCGTGAATAGTCAGGCGGTGCGGGATCCGTCCATCATATCCGCCGGTGCGAAGCGGTTCGGCAATCAGGCAATCGTTCTGGGAATGGACGTGTTGGCCGATTCTGCATTGCCGTCGGGGTATCGAGTGGTTATTGACGGCGGGCGCGTAGAGACCGATTTTGATGCGCTTGACTGGGCTCGCCGAGCCGTGGAGCTCGGGGCCGGTGAGATTGTTCTGAATTCAATTGATGCCGATGGAACGAAGGACGGTTACGAACTGAAAGTGACGCGGCTCATCGCGACCTCCGTCGGTGTGCCGGTCATCGCATCCGGAGGTGCGGGCACACCTGGGCACCTCGTTGACGTGTTCTCTGAAGGCAGAGCGGATGCGGCGCTCATTGCGTCTATGGTCCACTTCGGCGAATACACAATCGGGCAGATCAAACAGCATCTTGCTGCAAACGACGTGCCGGTCCGTCAGGTCGACATATAGTCGGTCACCGGCCGATTTCGATATATTTTGGGAATCCGCGATCCTTGGAGTACGCAATGCCCACCTACGATTATGAGTGCACGAATTGTGGCCATAGCTTTGAGGCAATCCAAAGTATGTCTGATGACCCGCTCGTAAAGTGCCCCAGCTGCGGCAAGAACGGTCTCAGGCGGCTGATCGCGGGTGGTTTGGGCGTGATCTTCAAAGGAAGCGGGTTCTACGTGACCGACAATCGTTCCGGCGGAAACGGTCAGGGCGGCGGCTCAAAGAGCGGCAGCTCAAATGGTAGTGGGGAATCCACCACGTCCACTCCTTCATCGGGTGATTCGTCTTCTTCGGACTCCTCATCTGAATCATCCAAGTCGGCGGTGACAAGCTCTGGTTCTTCGTCGTCGGATTCCAAGACCTCCAAGGGATCAAAGGCTGCAAGATAGGCGGTAGTGGACCTGTCCGCGCGACAAATCATATATTGCGTTTTTCCTATAGTAATCGTATACTGAATTGGTCATGGATATCCAAACGATCTCGGTAACAGCGAAAGAACTCAATGCATATGCCGAAAAACTGAAAGCCCTCGGACATCCCATGCGCCTCAAACTGCTGTGCATGATTGCCCGGGAGGAGGAGCCATGCGTTTCGGAACTCTGGACCTGCCTGGACCAGCCTCAGCCGGTCATCTCCCAGCATCTCGCCGTCCTCAAGGATAAAGGCATCGTGCAGAGTGAGGTCAAGGGAAACAAACGGATCTATTCAATCACCGACCCGTTTGTGCAGGATCTGGTGGCCACCATCGACTGCAAGAACACCGATATTTAGCTGCGTCACCGGGCGCATCGCCCCTGGCCCCCGCGTTACTACGGCCAGCTCGGATTGAAGAGCTGGATGAAGGTGATCACTGCCGTGGTAGCCCCGAGCACCCCGGTTACCCAGCCGGTGACCGTGAACACATTGTCAAACAGGCGTTTTGTCTCTCCCCATCCGCTTCGGCCCACGTAGATGCTCGCACCCATCGGAACTGCAGTGTCCTGGTCAACCCGCGTGAGTGTACCGTCCGGTTCTGCAAAGGAAAGGCGCTTGGCGCTGCCGTCCTGCTCCACGATTCCTCCGGCCAGCTCCAGGTAGTCCGCGACGATGTAGCCGCTCGTGAATGGGAAGGCGCCGGGGCTGTTCACCTGCCCGCCGACCGAGACTTCAAGCCGTTTCATGGGGATTACGAGCCGGTCTCCCGGGGCCAGTGGGATATCCCGGTCCCACTGCCGTGAATCCCACATTTCACCCAGGTCGGGGATTGGTGAACGTTCGCCCGATTCCGCGCGAATAATAAAACTTCGGTCGGTTTCGGCGAAGGGAGTGGGTCCACCGAAGCGCTCGAGCAGGCCGAGAACAGTCAGCCCGGGAGTATAGGGAACATCGAGCAGCATGGGCTGCATGGGGATGGATCGCGGAGAGCCCTCCTCGGCGGGAGTTGTGTAGATGGCCCCCTCCACCTGAATGAGCTCGCTGGTCGTCGTCGAGGCCGGGATAGTGATGATGTCACCCGCCGACGTGGGGAGCGTAGTCATGTCCACGCCGGCGAGGCTCAGGATGGAGTAGCGGTTGTTTTCAGCTATCCGCATCACCACTGTTTCCTCCGCCTGGGCCGTCGGGAGGAGACCCCCGGCAAGGTCAATGATATCGCCGACCGTTTCTCCCGGCAGGATTTCCATGCGGCCCGGCTGCGCCACTGCACCAATCAGCTCCACCGACGAGTCGGCGAGCGGCACGTGGATCCGATCCCCGGGTTTGACAAACGGATTCTGCTCATCGTCACCGTCGCTCACGTAGCGCACGAGATCATATTCCTGTGACCGATCGGAGCGAATGAGCTCCACCTGCCGATGCGAACCGGACGCCGAGATTCCCCCGGCGACAGTCACCGCGTCGGTCAGTCGAGTGAGTGAGGTCACCGAAACGAATCCGGGACGGCCAACCCGGCCCCACACGAGAATATCAAAGATTGCGGGGGCCGTGAGATTGAGGCTCACGAACTGGGCAAACGTTCGGGTCCTTACCCTCTCCGTGATCTGGGTGCGCAGTTCATCGTAGGAGAGCGTTCGGACATTGATGGCCCCGATAAAGGGAACCTCCAGCGAGTAATCCGAGTTGAGAATCAGTTGAATGTTCTCCGTTGGAGCAGCGCTTCCGTTGCTCACATTGATTCCGTAGTTGATTGAAAGCGTGTAAACGTCGCCCGGGGTCGGCTGGTAGGAATCCTGATGAATGATCTTCCGAGATGTATCGGTGATCGCCGTTTGTCCGAATGCCATGGAGCCGACGAGAATTACCACTACAAACAGGAAGGTGGACCGGAGTGAGCTATTGATCATGGGCTATACTATCAGCGGCCCGATTCCCGTGTCAATTTTCCGGGCCGGGCGAACGCACATGGATATTCATGGTAGGCGCCTGCGCATGCAGGGACCTTCTCGCCTGTGCCGGCACCCGATGTGGAAGTCTATGTACATCCACCCTGAATAATGGTCTGATTCGATTTCCAAATCGAGGATGTGTTGCTATAGTTGTCGGCGATGCACCGACGCCACACTTTCAGCTTCGATCGGCAGGAATCTGTCGTATCAGTTGTTTCCCGGGAAGAGCTCTTTGACGGCATAGACCCGGTCCGATTCTTTGTGGCAGACACGAACACGGCTCGATTTCTACCCGGCGGTGAGCCTCAATTCGTGCTCGCGGCGGGCGAGGCTTCCAAATCGTGGAACGAACTCGAGTCAATCCTGACGGCAATGCTCGGAGCGGACCTGACGCGGGACAGCTCGGTAGTTGCCGTTGGTGGCGGAGTGACCTGCGATCTGGCCGCGCTGGGCGCAAGTGTCTATATGCGGGGGTGCAGTTTGGTACTGGTGCCGACGACTCTCCTTGCCATGGTGGATGCAACGCTCGGTGGAAAGACAAGCGTCAATTTCAGCGGCTACAAGAACATGGTTGGCACTTTCTATCCGGCCGGCGAAGTACGTCTGTGCCCCGACCTGCTCCACACCCTCCCGCAGCGCGAGTATCTCAGCGGCCTCGCCGAGGTGATCAAGACAGCCATGCTCGGGGATCCGGAGTTGTTTGACCTCCTGGAGCGGGAGAGCGTTCGGATTGAGAAGCGAGACGATGATCTCCTGAACGATGTTGTCTGGCGGTGCGTCATGGTGAAAGGGGCGATCGTCCAGACCGACCTCAGAGAAACGGGTATCAGAGCACATCTCAATCTGGGACACACCTTCGCCCATGCCCTTGAGTCCGAGAAGGGGCTTGGTTCCTGGAGTCACGGCGAAGCGGTGGCGTGGGGATTGGCGAGGGCAATGGAGGCCGGGGTGGCCGCAGGCGTGACGGAGCGCGAATACGCAAGGCGTGTGCTCTCCCTGTTGGGCGCGTTCAACTATCGTACCGAACCGCTGCCCGATGCGAGCGATGCGATGCTGGTTGCGATGCGGAAGGACAAGAAACGACGCGGCGGGTCCAATCGATATGTACTTCAGAAATCGCTCGGTCGAACAATCGTGACCGAGTTGGACGAGGAGCTTGTCAGATCGGTTCTGGAGGGTAGAGCGACGGATCTTCATGGGTGAGTCGGCCACCATTGGGAACACGGCGAATGGGCCGATCACCGAGGACCGCCTCGCCGAAGAACTCGTATCAATTGGTGTTGAGCCCGGAATGGTTGTCCTGGTGCACTCCAGTCTGAGCCGACTCGGTTGGGTGTGCGGCGGAGCCGTTGCAGTTATCCGCGCGCTTCAACGCGTGGTGCGCAGCTATGGCACGATCATCATGGCCGCACATTCCGGTGAGTTTTCGGACCCTGAGCTCTGGGAGCACCCGCCGGTACCGAAGGAATGGTGGCCCACCATCCGGGAAACCATGCCGGCATTTGATCCGGAGATCTCGCCGACCAGAGCAGTTGGCGTGATCCCGGAGCTCTTTCGCAGTTTTCCGAATGTCCTCCGAAGCAGCCACCCGCATGTCTCGTTTACAGCGTGGGGGGAGCGCGCAGTGGAACTGTTGACCAATCATACATTGGAAGACAGTCTCGGCGAGGGTTCACCGCTGGCGCGGATCTACGAGGCGAACGGGTCGGTTCTGTTTCTTGGCGCTGATTTCGAATCCAACACCAGCTTTCATCTGGCCGAGTACCGGGCCGAATACGCGTCAAAGGAGCGCGTGACTCTTGGCGCCCCAATCCTTGTCGACGGTCATCGCCGTTGGAAGAACTTC
>DAOWMR010000498.1 GCA_030642995.1 Spirochaetales bacterium | reverse complement strand
CTCGGCACTCTCCCCGCTATAAGTCGATTGCGAACAACCGATTGCCAAAGTGTAGACTACATTGCGATACCGTAAATCCCTTTCCAAGAGCTGTCAACCAGCATCATATTTCCGTATGGTCAGTGAAAAGCCATCGAGCGGGACACCGGGGCGGACGGATCCGACGGCGTGCCCCGCTCCTGGCCCAACAAACGCTGAACTGCAGAAGGGGGAACGAACTATGCAGCGAATCGAACCCAGAGCATTCAAACCGTCCGCCCCGGCACTGAGGGCTCGAGCTCCAGGCGTCGTGGCCATCATCCTGATTGGCGTGATCGTCGCGTCGGTAGTCCCCTCTCCCGTCAGTGCCGGCAGCAAATCTAGGAAAGGAGCGGCCATAGGCGCCGGGGTCGGCCTTCTCGCGGGTGGCGCCAAGGGCGCAGCAAAAGGAGCTCTCGTCGGCGGAGGAGCCGGCGCACTGACTAGGGGAGGAGAGAAAGAAAAAACCAAGGAGTATGCGAAGAAAGCTGCCGTCGTCGGAGCCGGGGTTGGCCTGCTCAGCGGCGGCGGGATCGAAGGGGCGGCGAAGGGAGCCGTCTACGCGGGCGCTGCGGGAGCGGTTGCAGGCGAACAGAAAGACAAAAGAAACCGAAAGTAAGGACTGAGCAGTGACGGATCAGAGTCTTCCAAACAGAGACTTGCCTTTGAATAAGGATGTTCTCCCGGAGGTGGCCATGAAGAAGTGGAATCGAATGATGAAAAGCGTCTTTTTTCTCCTTGGGGCGGCCCTGTTGCTCATTGCGCCAACGGCAAGAGCCTCGGACGAGACCCCGGAATACCTGACCGCCGAAGAGTACATCGAACTGGCAAGGCCTTATCTCCATCTCAGCTGCGAACACGCCTGGGAGGAGGCCAACGAGGACGCAGACGCCTATATCGAAATCGTGAACAAATTGAGCGCGATCGGATTTCTCAATCATGATCTCGACATCAGCGAGGTTTATGAGCGCCCTGCAGAGGATGTCGAAGCACTGCGCGTCGAGTACTACAACGAGATCGGCCGACTCTGCAGAGAGAATCCGCACAGGCTGCTCGTCGGCGTTATCGAGCGCGCCCTGATGTCCTCCTTCATGAAGATCGCGCCCGAGGCGGTGGATGACTTTGAGGAATGACCGAGTTCTCCCCTATCAGCGGCTCGCTACTCATTAGCAAGTCGGGGGCGGGTTCGTGATCTCGGTTGCACGACATAGGGAATTCGCCTCTTTGGAACGAACGGGTTCTAAGGAGCGCTGAACGATGGACCCCAACATTGACACCCTGAACCTGATCCGGACCTCGTTCGCCGGCCGGGAGGAGCTCATCGAGCGGGCCTTCCGTGACAGCTTTCCCTTCCGGGCCCTGTGCGAGGACTACCGCGATTGCGTCGCGGCCCTCCATCGCTGGAAGCAGCGGAGTGCGGCCGAGGCGCCCTCTCGCTGGCAGGAGTACGCGGAGCTGCAGATAGAACTCGGTCTGGAGATCCAGGCCTGGCTGGAGGCGATGGAGACCGGGTCATCTCACCCTGGCGAGAGGTCACGGTGATGAATCGACTAATTAGATCTCAAGACCTTTGAGGAGGACAATGATGAAAATACAGACCAAGCTCCAGGAAACCTACTGTGCAATTATCAACGGCTGCGCCGTACTCATGGTGATCGCCGTCGGACTGTCCGGCGCCGCCGCGGTACACGCTCAGGAGGTTCTGCCGTTCCCTGAGCCGCCGTCGGCCAGCACCGCCGGCAAGACACTCGCCGACTCGACACACCAGTGGCGACAGGCGCCGAAGCACCTTCCGGCTGATGCACCCAACATCGTGATCTTCATGACCGATGATGCCGGCTTCTCCAACCCGAGCACCTTCGGAGGGCCGGTGCACACCCCGACTCTCGACCGCTTGGCCGCATCCGGCATCAGCTACAACGCCTTCCACACCACCGCCATGTGCTCGCCCACCCGGGCCGCCCTGCTGACCGGTCGCAACCACCATCGCGTGGGCGCCGGCCAGATCGCCGAGCTCGCCTCGGACTGGGACGGCTACGTGGGCAAGATCCCCAAATCGACAGCCACCTTCGCCAAGGTGCTCTCCTACTACGGGTACAACACCGCAGCATTCGGCAAGTGGCACAACACACCGGTGACCGACATCACCAAGCTGGGG
>DAOWMR010000129.1 GCA_030642995.1 Spirochaetales bacterium | reverse complement strand
CGCGGAAAGTGGTCGCGCAATGCGATTCAGATGACCAATGCCTGGATCCGCGACGGGCTGAAGGAGCGATCCATCACCCGCGATCTCAAGTGGGGAATATCCGTTCCCATCGAGAAGTTCTCCGACAAGGTGATCTACGTCTGGTTTGACGCGCCGATCGGCTACATCTCCATCACGGCCAATCATACCGGAGATTGGGAGAGCTGGTGGAAGAATCCGGACGACGTGCAACTCTTTCAGTTCCTTGGAAAGGACAACATCCCCTTCCACACAGTCATATTCCCATCGTCACTCCTCGGCAGTGGCGAGAAGTGGACAATGCTCCATCACATGTCCAGCACGGAGTACCTGAATTACGAGTCCGGGAAGTTCAGCAAGAGCAAGGGCATCGGCGTGTTCGGTAACGACGCGGTGGAATCCGGAATCCCTGCGGACGTTTGGCGTTTCTACATGTTCTACAATCGGCCGGAGACTTCGGACTACCTGTTCACCTGGGCCGACTTTCAGGAAAAGGTGAACGGTGAGCTCATCGGGAATTTGTCCAACCTGGTCAATCGAACGCTGACCTTCCTCTCCCGATACTTCGACGGCGTCGTTGCCCCGATTCCTCGGCCGGAGAGCGATGAGTTCTGGCAGCAGGTGCGTGGCGTAGAGAACGAGATCACGGATCTTCTCGAGGGAGCGAAAATTCGCGATGCGTTTCGGAAAGTGTTTGCGCTTTCGAGTCTCGGGAACAAGACCTTCCAGGAAGCAGAACCATGGAAAACCCGCAAAGACGATCCGGAAGGCACCGCGGCGCTTCTGCGTGACCTTATCTACCTGATCCGTGACCTGGCCATCCTCTGTCGTCCCTACATCCCGGCCACTTCCGATCGAATTGCAGACTTCCTCGGTGCTGACGAGTTGTCATGGGACAAGCTTGGAACACTTGACGGCATCTCGGCCGTGAAGTCGCCCGAAATTCTCTTCCAGCTGCTCAGCGACGACGAAATTGCCTCCTTCCGCGAGCGGTTCAGCGGCAGCCAGGCGGAACGGGAGGCGGCCGGCGGCGACGCGGCCGAACTCCCGGCCCAGCCGGACGAGGTGCGGTTTGCTCAGTCGGTACGGCTGATTGCAGCAAAGATCACGGCGGTTGAAAAGCATCCGAAGGCGGATCGGCTCTACATTGAACAGATAGATGATGGATCCGGGAGCGAGCGCCAGATAGTCAGCGGATTGGTCGCCCATTACGAGGCGGATGAGCTCAACGGAAAAACGGTCGTCATCGTGGACAACCTGAAACCGGCAAAATTGCGCGGGGTCATGAGCCAGGGTATGCTTCTGGCCGCAAGTGACAAGGACGGGGAGGGGACCGAACGGGTGGATGTTCTCTTCCTTGAGGACATTGCTCCCGGTACCGAGATCGTCGTCGCCGGACAGGATGCCGAGTCTGATCCAAAGTCGGATCCAAAGTCGGAGATCGATATCGATACGTTCTTCTCAATTCCGATCCGGGCCGAAAATGGGCGAGTGATGGTGGGACCGGTCGCCCTTTCCTGCTCCGGGGAAGACCTGCGGACGAATACGGTGCAGGACGGTAGCGTGGGATGAATGTTCCGGTCGAGGAGACCAATCTCTCAGAACTCTCCTCGAGCTCAACTCTCCTGCAGAGCGCAATCTGGGCTGCATTCAAGGTTGAGTTCGGATGGGAGGCGCATGCCTTCCGCCCGACCGCGGGCCCGTGGTCGGGCGAAACCGTCCTGGTTCTGTCCCGACACCTTGCGCCGGGAGTTACCCTCGCCTACGTGCCCTACGGGCCGGCATTCCCGAAAACGGCTGCCACGCCCCTTGCTTCGGCTCTGGCCGACCTCGGAGCCTCCCTCGCCGCCGCGCTCCCGGTCACGCCCGTGTGCGTTCGATTCGACCTGCTCTGGGAGGCGGGTTCTCTCAAGGCGCCGCAATCGAACCGGGGAGCACCGGTTCGCAAGGCTCCCGGAGACGTGCAACCGCCGGCAACCGTTCTCATCGACCTGAGTCACAGCCCCGACGAACTTCTCGCCGCGATGCACAAGAAGAACCGCTACAACATCCGTCTTGCCGAGCGGAAGGGCGTGGAGGTTCGGGTGGCTGGAGAAGGTGAGTTGGACCACTGGTATGACCTCTACCGCGAGACGGCACTGCGGGACCGGATAACCATCCATCCGCTGCAGTATTACCGCCGGCTCTTTGAACTGGCGCCGGACTCAACGCAACTGACTCTTCATCTCTCCCTTGCCGAGCACGACGGTGATCTGCCCGCGGGGACCATTGTCGCCGAGTTCAGCGATCAGGCGACCTATCTCTACGGGGCAAGTTCAAACAACAAGCGCAGCCTCATGCCTAACTATGCTCTCCAGTGGACGGCAATCCTTCATGCGCGCGAGGCGGGGCTTGCGACCTACGATTTCTTCGGGGTGCCGCCGGCCGACGACCCGACCCATCCGATGCACGGACTCTACCGATTCAAGACCGGTTTTGGCGGGCTGCTCGTCCATCGTGCGGGGTCGTGGGACGTGGTGACCCAGCCGATGAGATACCGTGCATATCGATTTGCCGAGCGGGTGCGGTCTTTCTACTTCCACCGTGTGAGGAAGGCCGGTCCTGCAATTACGGCCCGGTGAGAGAGAACAGTACTCCCTCTCCGCCGATGATTGTGCTACTATGCACGCAGTCATGCATGGAGTCATGCGGAAGTTTGCACTTCTCCTCCTCACAGTATTCTTCCTCTATTCATGTGCTACGACCGGGGATGAACCGGTTGATGAAATAACCGTCATTGACGATCAACCATTGCCTGACACCGTGGAGCCGCCGCCGGACGAACCGGAGGTCCAGGAAGAGGTTGAGCCCGCCGACGGTGGTCCTGAGGAGCCACCGGTTGAGGTGGAAACGGTCCTCCAGGTGCAACCCGGCCTCGTTCTCATTCAGCCGGCTGATCTTTCCATTCTTGATTCGCTGGCGTTCCTCATTACCGCGCGACTGGATTCAGACGAGGGTGGGGTACCGGACGCAATAGAGATAGAGTTGTTGTCGGGTCCGATCGTCTCCGGCAGTTTTGAGATGCTCGACTCATCGACGCTCTCTGCCGAGGGACGGGCCCGAACCATTCGCCTCTCGGATCTGAGCGCCGCTCTCACTCTTGGTGCCGATGACCCGGACATGCTGCCTGAGGGCGAGTCGCTGCGCGCGGCTGCGGCCGTCTCACTTCCCGCCGGATTGGTTGACGGTGAGGTCTACGCCTGGCGCGCGCGGGGTGTGCTCCCCGACGGCGGGTTTACCGAATGGATCGCTGATCAACACACCCGGCTTCATCTCGGCTTCGAGCCGCCGCCGGTAGATTCACATCCGGCCACCATTGACTCCACTCCTGCCGTCACGTGGCAAACGGATGAGGAGTTTCGCCTGTATCGGGTGAGGCTTCTGGATTCGGTCGGCCGGACCCTCGGCGAGGCGGTATCTCGCAACGGTTCCTATACGGTGCCCGAGGCTCTCTCCGCAGGCCGTTACCGCATCACCGTGAGCGGTCTGCGGACCGACGGTTTCGCGACGCGCTTCGGCAATCCGGCCACGGTGCGAGTCCTTGGCGATGCCGCACCGTCCCCGACGTGGCCACGGGCCGGCGAGATGACGCTCGGGACCAGTGTCGGCCTTCACTGGACAATTGTTTCAGGCGCCGTTGGATATCAGGCGCAGTATCGGGTAATTGAGGGCGAGTGGATTGAACTGCCCGCGACAGCCGAGCCATTTGTCGCTATCCCCGAGACGCTGTCGGCGGGTCGGAACTATGAATGGCAGGTCCGAGCACGAGACGAGAGCGGTAAGCTCTACTCGTGGAGTCCGATCGATTCATTTGTTGTGGACGGAATGGCAATGCAGTTCGCTGTCGTTGTTCGCCACGGCGAAACGATGGTGCTCACCCGTGGCTACGAAGAGGGAAGCAGAGACGAGAGGCCCGTTGGTGAGGTCACGCTGACGCGGCCGTTTGAAATGGCCGTCACCCCCCTCAGCAATTCCGAGGTTGCCCGGATGGTGAATTATGCCCTCGCCCGCGGCTTCGCGGTAGCCGACGTAACCGGCGTGTACGCGCCCGGTGAGTCCGGCACGCCGCTGCTTGGGCTTGAGACAATGGATTACGGACAGCAACTCGGCCTTCTGTTTGAGGACGGCTCCATCGTGGTTCGTCACGGCTATGACGATCATCCCGCAGTCGGCGTCACCTGGGCGGGTGCAGTGCACCTGGCCAATCTTCTCTCCTTCGTTGAGGGGCGGACGGTCGCGTACGATGCAGTCGGGCAAACCTGGAATCACGAGCAACGGCTACCGATTGCCCACCGAGGCCGAATGGGAGTATGCCGCGCGCGGTTCAACGACTCGGTTGCTCCCGTGGGGTTCCGCGCTTACCGGGCGGGTCGCAAACTACTATCGGAGCTTTGATCCGTTCGAGGATGTGAACGAGCCATTTGATGGAGCCGGAGGCCCGACAACTCCGGTTGGTTTCTTCAACGGCTCCTCGTCCGGCGGCTTCCAGACCGGCAACAGCGCATCGCCATTTGGCATTCAGGACATGGTCGGGAACATCTGGGAGTGGTGCTGGGACCGGTATGGCCCCGACTACTACTCCGTCTCCAATGCGATTGATCCGAATGGCCCCGACGAAAGTGATTTCCAGGTTGGCAACGAGGCGATTGTTCTTGCGGTGACCCTCGACCCCAATCAGCGCGTTGTTCGAGGTACCGCGTGGAACAGTCGTTCGCCTGATGTTCGCTTGACGAATCGAGGCCGATACACAGAACTGGGTCGGAGCTACAGCATCGGGGTCAGACTCGTCCGTTCTCCTCAGCAATAATCTCAGCGAATCACACGATGCCGAACTCACGCTCCAACCGTTCGTAGTAGTTGATGATGGTCCGTACATATCGCCGCTTCTCGGTGTACGGCTTGTAGAAGAAGCTGCGCTTGAACCCGTAGATGATCATGTTCTTCAGTTGCTTCGGCTGGATATCAAAGCCTTCTATGGCAAGATCCAATTCCTTTGAGACGGTCGTATTGCTCACGAGTCGATTGTCGGTGCATATGCAGAGACTCAGATTCATATCCAGCATCTTGCCGAGTGAGTGATCCTTGATCGATTTCAAATCAGGACAGGTTTGAAGATTGCTCGTAAGGCACACCTCTACCATTATTCGCTTGTCGGCAATGTAGTTCGCCAACTCACGGACATAGCCGGCGCGGTCGGTGACCTCATCTCCATGGATCATGTCCTCTCGGAACAGACGCAAGCCGTGACCGATCCGATCGGCATGAAGTTTGGTGATTGCCTGGAAGATCGATTCAGGGCCGTACGCCTCGCCGGCATGGACGGTCTTCTTCATGAAGTGGCTGTGTATGTAATCGTAAGCTTCCTGGTGAGCGCTGGCTGGATACCCGTACTCGCTTCCCGCCAGATCAAACGCCACAACCTGAATGTCGGTCGTGTCCCGAAGTTTCACCGTTGCCTTGGCCAGTTCGAGGGATGCCATAGGGATGAGTTCATCCTCGGTCGAGAATCGGTGTACGCGGGCCAGGTCGTGGTAGTAGACCGAGAACTCCGGCGTGAAGAAGCGCATCGCCGTCACAATGATTCCGTATTCAAACAGTGGCTCTTCGCCCGTGACTGTTCGGTTGAATTCGTCCCGTGCCGAGCGGAAGCCGTCGTCAACGGCTTTCATCACATCTTCAAAGGTCATTCGTGACGACATGTGAAGCTGCGGGGCAAACCGGACTTCAAGGTAACGGACCCCTTCGTCAAGATTGTCCCGCACCAGTTCATATGCGATTCGGCGCAAGCTCTCGGGATCCTGCATCACCCTGCATGTGTAGGCGAATCCCTTCAGGTACTCATTGAGATCGGCATAGTTCTCCTTGAAGACGAGCTCCCTCAAGCCATCCGGTGTCTCGGAGGGCAGTTCAGCGCCCTGGTTCTTCGACAACTCGATGAGGGTTTCCAACCGCAAACTCCCGTCCAAGTGTACGTGGAGATCATTCTTGGGGATGCAGCGAATGAACTCGGGTGGATAGTGCACGGTCTCCCTCCTGACGTCGATGGTTCACGGTATCATGCCGGCCGACCCTCTGTACAGAATCGGTCTGCTACCGAAGCCTCTTCACAAGCGCTCTGAACTGATCGCCCCGGTCAAACTCATTACGGAACATCCCGAATGAGGCGCAACCCGGAGAGAGGAGCACCACGTCGCCGCCCCGCGCCACCATCGTAGCGGCGTGAAGAGCCTCCTGCAGGGTATCATGGGGCCCCGTGTAGGCGTTCCCGTGTTCCTGGAGCAAGGCGGAGATCCGCAGTGTGGCGGTTCCCGGTAGAAGATGGAGAGACTTGGCCGAGCGAGCAATCTTCTCGAAAGACTGGAGGGGCAATCCCTTGTCGCTTCCGCCGGCAATCAGGTGAACCGGCTTGTCAAAACCCTCAACCGCGACCTGGGTGGCCTCAGCGATGGTTGCGGCTGAATCATTGTAGTAATGGACGCCGTTCACCGACCTCACAAATTCCAACCGATGTGGTATTCCTCCGAACGACCCTGCGCGCTCCCGAATGTCGCGAGGATCGCGGCCGAGAAGCGCAGCGGCGGTGGCTGCAAAGAGGAGATTGGTGCGCTGGTGTTCACCGACAACGTTCAGAGAATCAGGGACGAGCTCAATCGGTATCGTGTGACCGAGTGCCGGTATGTTCATGTATCCCTTTCCGCCGATTGTGCCCGCTTCCACCGCATCCGAGAGGGGGCCTCGGGTCAGGTGGATTGTCCGTTGTGCCACCGGCGGACGGAAACTGCGGGAGTAGTCGTCATCGGAGGAGAGAAGGACCCAGTCGGCGGCCTGCTGATGACGGAAAACTATTGTCTTGTCCATCGCGTAGGCGTCCATGGATCCATAGTAATCCTGGTGATCGTGGAGCAGGTTCGTTACCGCGGCTATCGCGAATCGAGGGAGTTGCCCGCGTCTTCCGGGCGGTGTCAGGAGAAGGTCTCCGAGCTGGAACGAGGAGAGTTCGAGCACAACCGCTTCGGTGCCGGACAGCTCGGCAGCAAACGAAAGCGGAGAGACGGTGATGTTCCCGCCGAGGCGGACCGACGGATCGTCGGCGGACAGGATGAAGTGCAGTGCGGTGGCCGTGGTTGACTTGCCCTTCGTCCCGGTGATTGCGTAGATCTCCCCGCGGTGTTGGTTGAGGAAGAGTGAGATGTCGGTCTCAATGCGGGCGGCGTATCTCAGATAGGGAGAAGTTCGCGGTACGGCGGGATTCTTCACGACAAGATCGGCGGCCCGGAAATCCTCTTCGCGATGTTGGCCCAAGACATAGCGAATGGGCAACCCGTCGAGCTGTCTGAGGCTCCGAGTGAGGGCG
>DAOWMR010000249.1 GCA_030642995.1 Spirochaetales bacterium | reverse complement strand
GGGTACGGTTCCGTGGCGGTTGCGAGCAGTGTTGGACTGGCCGAGATCATGGGTAATCTGGGCGCGTCCTACGTGCTTACTGCGCCAACCATGAGCCCGTCGGTTGGTCAGTTCATTGAGGCCGCCGGCGCCATCCCGTTTGAGTCGGTTGTGCTTCTTCCCAATAGCGCAAACGGACTCCTCGCGGCCACAACTGCCGCGGATCTCTCCAAGAAAAGTGTTCGAGTTCTCCCCAGCAAATCGATCCCGGAGGGCATCGCGGTCTTGGTCTCACTGGTTCCGGGCATAGAGGACTATGACTGGGATGAAGTGACCGCAGTGATGCAGTCGGTTCGGAGCTGCGCTGTCGCGAGGGCGATGCGAAAGACAACGCTCCATCGGACGAGAATCAAGAAGGGCGCGTACTTCGCCGAAGCGGGCGATAAAGTCGTTGCTGTTGGCCCTGATCGGCTTGAAGTTTCGACACGGGCCGCGGCGGCGCTGGTGGACGAGCACTCAGAGTTGCTCACAGTCTACTACGGTGAATCGGTGAGTGACACCGAGGCCGGTGCGTTGCGGAACAACGTCGCGGCGCGGTTTCCCGGTGTGGAAATAGACATCTACTCGGGCGGGCAACCGCACATCGATTTTATTATTGCCGTCCAATAGGCCTAAGGGAGGAGCGCGAAAATGGCAGGTGTACGAATTCTCGCATGCAGCGAGACGGGCATGCCGCAGGAACTCGCTGAGAGTCTGGGCATCACCCTCGTTCCTTACTACGTCACATTCCTGGGTGAAACCCGCGAAGAACTCGACATCGATCCCGTGGAACTCTACCGGTCGATGCGCTCGAGCACAGACATGCCGACAACGGCCCATCCGTCGCTGGATGACTACCGTCGTTTTTTTCGGGATGCTACGGACGACGGTTCGTCGGTCGTGTATATCTCGCTTTCCGCCTCGTATTCCAATGCATATGAGATGGCGAATCTCGCGCGAGAAGAACTCGAGGGTCGCGACATTCGGGTGGTGGATGTACATTGTGCAACGGCCGAACAAGGACTCCTGACAATCCTGGCCGCGCAGTTCGCGCAGGACGGGGCGTCGGCGGACGAAGTCGTAGCGTTTGTGGAAGAAGCATCCATGCGGACGCGTGTACTGATCGTTTTTGAGACCCTCAAGTATCTTGCCCGAGGCGGTCGGATTCACAAAGCCCAATCCTTACTCGGATCCATCATGCGCATCAAGCCGGTGCTCACCTACAATGAAGAGGGAATGACCGAGCCGTTCGGTCGAGTCCGTACGGCCCCCCAGGGTCTGGATCTCATTGTGCGGCAGATAACAAAAGACCTGGAGGCACATAGTTCGGACAGACTGAACGTGGTGATTGACGACGCGGATGCCCGGGAATGGGCAGAGAAGGTCCGTGAACGTATTCAACAGGAGTTCACTGTATCACAACTCTGGCAGTGGACGGTCTCTCCAATAGTCGGCTCCCACATTGGGCCCGGAGCATGGGGCGTCGCCTATCACTGCGTGTGAGGAGAAGTCTCCATGCAAGTTCTTCTGATACCGCTGATCTTCATCTTCGCCTATCTGCTCGGCGCCGTCAATTTTGCCGCCATCGTCACGAAGGTCGTCCTGGGTATAGACATTCGAACGCTCGGCAACAGGAATCCGGGTGCGGCGAACGTTAGCCGCTCAGTGGGGTTCGGCTATGGTGTCGCGGTCATATTTCTTGATTTCGCGAAGGGGTATCTGCCGATGTACCTCGCGCGGACCCTTGTGTTTCCGGAAGCAACGGCGACGGCGTACTTCGCGACCCTTGCCGCAGGACTCCTGGCCATCCTTGGTCACTGCGTGCCCATCTACTACGGATTCAAGGGAGGGCGCGGGATTGCGACATCCCTGGCAGTCTACATCTTCTTCGTGCCTGGAGAACTGGTAATTTCGGCCCTGGTAGCCGCACTCGTCGTGTGGTTGTTTGTCCGAAACGTTCGATTCCGGGTTGGTCGATGGATTCCCATTGTGTTCGTCACCCTCACGCCGTTCACCGTCCTTATCACGAGCGTGTGGCTGGACACGGCCCGGTTGACCCGTGGATTCGTGGGCGGGCGACCCTGGTTTGTGATCGTGGGAACCCTCATCACGTCGCTTTTCATCCTCGCAATCAACCTTGTGTTCACCGGTAGGGCATTGAGCGAACTGGCCGGAAAGGCGCCTGATTGGGACGAGTGAATCATGAATCCCGATTGCATCGTGTTCGATTTCACAGGAACTCTTGCGGACACGGCTCCTGTGCTCGTTGAGGTCTTCAACGGTCTTGCCGACAAATACCGCTTCCGGAAGTTGACCGAAGATAACCTCAACCAGATGAGAGGGATGGGCCCTCTCGAGTCACGTCGGCTCATGGGGATCTCCTGCTGGAAACTCCCCGCAATCATTGTGCGCTTTCGCTCGTTGCTGGCTGCGCGAATGTGCCAGGTGGAACTGATCCGTCCGGAGCTACGGGATATCCTGGTCCAGCTCCACGATGCCGGTTGTACGCTGGGGATCGTCACGTCGAACGCTTCGGACAACGTGAGACGGTTTACCGAAACAAACAACATCGAGATCTTCGACTTCATTATCACAGCCGGCTTCTTCCGGAAGGCAGGTGCGCTGCGGAGAGTGGCCAGACAACGTGCCATTGATTCAGATCGCATGGTCTACATTGGAGACGAGACACGGGACATAGAGGCCGCACGGGCCGCCGGTATTGCTTCCGCGGCGGTCACATGGGGCACGACTCAGGTTGACGTGCTCGAGGCGCACAATCCAGATTACGTTTTCGCGGATCCCGACGCGATCCTGAAAGCACTCCTGTCCTGACCGCACGCCTACTTCAAGTGCATCGAGGTGAACATGTCCTTCTGCTTCATACTGATCATGAAGTCCATTCGTCCGAACGGCAACTGTGCAATCCCACCCTTACGACCAAGAGTCACAAACCCCATCGGTTTGCTCGCTTTGTAAGACCGCAGCGGGGCTCCGGTGCTGTTTCTAAGGGTAACTATGTTCCTGGCTGCAACGCCGGCTTGGGTTCGAGCCGTGGCCGCAAGCTTGATCTCGGGCACGTCATTCACATCACCGACCGCAAACACGTTGAATCTGCCGGTGACCCGTAGATTATCATCCACCATGAGTTGACCTTGTTTGTTCGTGGAGTTCCCCCCATCAACAGGAATCGCGTCGGTTCGGATTCCGATGGCGTTGTACACGATATCTGCAGAATAGACAGCGCCGTCGCTTCCTACGTACTTGTCTCCCGTCGGTTCCAGCCTGGTGTTCAGCGCGACCGTGATGCCACGCGAAGTCAGCACCTTGAGTGCTTTCTCTCCGGCCCCGGGAGGCAGGGCGGGCAGCAACCGATCTTGACCATCGACGATCGTGATCTGTTTCGCCGGGTACACGCTGTTGATCTCCCCGGCAAGCTCGACACCAATCGGACCCCCGCCTATGATGAGCACGCTGGATGCAGCTTCCAGTCGGGCGCCTTCAGTTCGGAACTCCGAATCTCGAGCGCCCGCTGTCTCCGCGCCGCCACCTTTGACAAACGGATACCCTGTTGTCGTTGCTCCCGTCGCGACAATGGCCTGCTCGAACGCCAGACGATCACCGTTTGACAGGACAACTTCGTCGCCGGAAATCCCGGTGGCCCGCGCAACAAAGTGCTTGGCCGCAGTCAATTCAGACCACGGCTTTCGGATTCGGCGGGCGAAACCCTCGGGATCCATCAGCCCGCGAAGCACGCCAATCGGAATCTCAAAGTAATCCTTTGGCTCTACGAGAATAAGATTCTCGCTGCCGACCGTTTTTCCAGGCACCGAATGGCGACCAGGCTCGCCAGCCCCCCACCACTCAAGACAATCTGTCCGTTGCTGCCCATATAACCTCCCGCGGGATCAATCGCGCTTGAGCTCCACAACGACCTTTCCGTGGGCCTGTCCGCTTTCGCGGAGTGCAAAGGCCTCGCGAATCTGTTCGAACGGGAAGACCTGGGCCACGTGAATGGTGACTGCACCCTCTTGGACGAGTCCGGCGAGCTGCTCGAGACGCGTGGAGTTCACGTCGGTGAGTTGGTAGATGGCAGTGACACCATGCGATTGCGCAAGCTCTTCGTCCGGTTGAGCAAGCATTGAAACGATCGTTCCTCCTCTTCTCAAGGCTCCAAACGACGCCGAGTAAACATCTCCGCCCAGCGTGTCGTACACAGAGTCGAAAGCTCCCTGCGGCAACTCGAATCCGCCATTTCTCGAGGTGACGACATGATCGGCTCCGAGCGATCGTACATACTCCTCGGAACCAGGTAGCACCGTTGTTGTAACCGCGGCACCAATGTGCTTTGCCAACTGGATCGCGATTGTCCCGATCCCTCCGGCTCCGCCATGAATGAGGACTGTCTGTCCCGGCTGTACCTTGAGATTCTCATATACCGCCTGCACGGCGCTCACACCGGTGAGCGGCAGAGCTGCCGAATTGATGTGATCAGTGCCGGCCGGCGTTTTTGCGAGCTGGCCGGCGACTGCGGCAGCAAACTCGGCAAACGCTCCACTTCCGCCGGCGAGGAGGCTTGCCCCTCCAAATACGCTGTCACCAACATTCAGGTGCTCCACGCCCGGCCCAACCTCCACCACCTTCCCAGCAACATCCACTCCGAGGGTGGCCGGAAAAGACAACGGAGCCATTTCGTGCATGTAGCCAAGACCCACCATCGTGTCAACTGGATTGACACTCGCCGCATTCACCTCAATAAGCACCTGACCGTCTCCGGCCACGGGTCGTGGGGCGGCGGCGTTGATGGATAGAGAGCTGGATTCGCCGTACTGCTCTATTTGTGCTGCCTTCATTACTTTACTCCTGTAGTAAGCATTAAACTTGAGGGGGAATATAAAGCGATCAAGTAGATTAAGCAAGACATTTAACTAAGAATGTGTTATTGTTTTCTCCTGGCGAGTGCCTGCCAAT
>DAOWMR010000412.1 GCA_030642995.1 Spirochaetales bacterium | reverse complement strand
TTCCTGCGCGCTTTCGTGCCAAACCCGCCGCTGTGGATGAGGGAAGGTTTCGCCGTATTCTTTGAAGAAGCGGAGTTCAATACCGATTTCGGAATTGCAGTGTATCGAGAAAACCTCGCGTGGCTGGAGACCATTCAGGCGGCAACGGACGGAACGTCGTCACTACGTCCGATTCCGCTGGACGACATGCTCCAGATGGACGTGAGTACGGCACGTGATCGTATTGAAGCCTTCTACCCGCAAGCATGGGGCATGGTTTCATTCCTGCTCAATTCAGACAATCGTGATTACAATCGAATTGTCTGGGACTCCATCAGTGCGCTGGACCCGGAGGCCGGCCTCGCAGAAAACTCGCAGACGGTGTACGAGACCGCCTTCGCCTGGCAGGAGGAGCAACTTCTCGTTGATGCCTTCGTGACCTACATTTTGGGCCGACGCAGCTTCCGAACACTTGTACAGGACGGCATTGATCAGTACGCCGGTGGTGATCTCAGTGTAGCAGAAGAGTCATTCGTGACGGCCCTGAAGCTCCGGGAAGACAACTTCATTCCGTTTTACTACATGGGGTTGATCAATTACGACCGAAAGAACTACAGCCTGTCGGACTTCTACTACAAGGAAGCTCTGGGAAAGGGCTCAACAGAGGCCCTTACCTACTACGCGCTTGGAGTAAATGCATACGCCGACAATCGATTTGAGGATGCAGTTTCCTATCTGGAAGAAACCATCCGTCTTGACTCGTTGAACTACGAGGACAAGGCCGGCCAGCTCCTTGAACGAATAGGGAGCTAATGCCCCGGAGCCGCCTCAGAGGAGCGTGGGCGGGATGACCCCGTCCGCGCGGCTCCCGATCTTCGAGAGCCGGACCGTCCCGATCCAGACCGACCCGATCCAGACCGACCCGCTTTCCTACTCCCCGGCTTACGACCCGCTGGTGAAGAATGCTGACGCTCCGTCTCCGGATGGTAGGGCCGCTCTGATGGCGGTATCGTTTCGAGCACCCCCGACTTCAGAAAGTTCTTCCGTCGACGGACAAGATAGACCACCCCCATCTCCACATCCTTGTTGGCCGGAACGATTGGCTGAATGAATCGCTTGATATCCGCAAACGCCTCATTGAATGCAATGTGCCCGGCTCTGCCCGCAACGGTTTTCGTGTACAGGAAGTCCGCTGCAAGGTAGGCAATGGCCCGAGAACGTCGGCTCTCTTTGCCCTCGGTCACCTCCTGATCAAACTCGGCGAGTCGGGCGAGAACTGCTTCTCGAAAGGCGGGATCACTCTCGGTGAGTTTGCAGATATTCGGGATCATGTGAGGAAACAATCCAAAACTGATGCACTCCCTGATGATCGGCGAAGAGCGGCCGGAGAGCAGGATCTTGAACACCTCCTCGGTCATCCTCGATGGTGAGATCTCGGCGAGCAGGTCCGCCGAACGTTTGATGAGGCGTCGAAGCTTTCCGGCCATCTTGAGGCCACCGCTGGTGGCATACTTAATCGCACGGATCATTCGGACAGGATCCTCTGTGAAGATTCGATCAACGGGGATGACGGGCTTCAGCCGCCGCTCCCAGATATCCTGGACTCCGCCGACGTAGTCAACCACACGCTCAGCTGTGGGATCGTAGTAGAGTGCATTCACAGTGAAGTCCCGGCGCTTCACGTCTTCCTCAATCTCGCCATACTCGTTCTGGAAGCTGGCGGAGTTTTCCGATCGGAAGGTTGAAACCTCGATGATATTGTCGTTGAAAAAGATGTGGACCAGACGGAATCGCTTCCCAATCACCCGCGAGTTGCGAAAGAGACGGCGGATTCTGTTGGGCTGTGCGTCGGTCGCAATGTCAAAATCCTTCGGGTGCTTCCCGAGCATCAGATCCCGGACAGCCCCTCCCACGATATAGGCGGAGTGACCGGATGCCCGAAGTCTCCGTGCGATCTTTATCGCCTCGGGATCTATGTCCTTCGGCTGAATTTTGTGTTCTTCCGAGGTGTAGATGAGAGCCTGCTGGACTGTCTTGCCGGATTCATCTCGAGTATAGCGAACAAGCAAATGCGAACCCCTACCGGATTGAGGTCCAATTATGGAGAGATAGACGTGATGCGGTCAATAGGTACGGGCGAACGCACGCGAGTATTCGGGAAGCGCACGCGTGCGTTCGTGAAGCGCGGTACTGCATGGAAGAAGGGCTCGTCGCTTGTCCTCGGCCCGGACGACCTATGGGATCGCTTCGATCCCTTCTTCCATGCCGCGCGTCCCCAAGCGCAGAGGTGCGTTCGCCTTGTCCGCGAACAAAGACGCCGCGAAACTCACGCGTACGCTATGATGCAAACAGGCTTTTGAAGCAGATTCACAACACCTTTTGTAGATCACGGTTTTTCCCATTCACAGATTCCGTCGTGGGGGCCATAATCATTCTGTGGGGGTGGTGATGTATGGCAAATAAGCACATGTGGGTAATCGAAGTGACGCATCCTGAGCTGAACAAGTACCGACGCATTACCGGCAGCGACAGGTACGTCGTTGAACAGAAAGCCCGTGCCCAACAGGCGACATGGGACGATATGTGGCGCAGACACCAAGAAGCCGAGTCGAAGAGAGCAGCACGCGAGGCGACCGCCAGGGACAAAGCGAGCAAGAAAGAGATGGCTGCTGACAAGACTGAAGCAGCGGAACGGGAGATCGAGAATCTACGCAACACCCTTCAACACACACTGACTATCGATGACACCATCGACTGGGATTCCCTCCTTGACAGATCCGAATTCACGGAACCGGAACCTGCTGCGCCGTCGCTGACTACTGCGAGATGGTGCTGGCCAATTCGCAATACCCTTCGTCATTTCCCCAAGAGTGGGATCTGGAGTTCAAAGCGGATTCCGGTTTGCTGCTCATTGAATACCACTTGCCGAAGCCGCGAGTAATGCC
>DAOWMR010000086.1 GCA_030642995.1 Spirochaetales bacterium | reverse complement strand
GGGTTTTCCGAAGAAGGCGTTCACCGATATACGATCATCGTGGAAGGCAGACGCGACCCGATCACCGTAAACAACGAGGCGGAAGCACTCGTTCGGGTCACCGGTCAACCAACTGTCCTGTACGTTGCCGGCGACCCTGCCGATACGATCCTGCAGGCGCTCGGTCGGCAGGGGATCAACGTCCGCTCGGTCTCGACGGAGAGGATGCCCGCCGACATCAATGGACTTATCCCCTACGACTCGGTCATCTTCGACAATGTCCCGGCCTATGATCTCTCGGTCGCCCGCATGGAAATGATCGAGCGGTATGTGCGGGATACCGGCGGCGGATTCATCATGATCGGAGGAGACGCCAGCTTTGGCGCCGGCGGGTATTACGGAACGCCGATCGAAAAGACACTCCCGGTGGACATGGACGTGACTTCGGCTATGAAGGTGCCCTCTCTGGCGATGGTTTTTGTCATAGACAAGTCCGGAAGCATGGGGTCGGTTGAAGTCTCAGGCTTGAGTAAGCTCGATCTCGTGAAAGAAGCGGTCATTGCCTCAATCGAAATCATGAATCAGTTCTACACCATAGGCCTTCTCGCGTTTGATGCAGATTACGAATGGACGGTCCCTCTTACGCAGGCCGGAAACCGGGCCCAGATCACCGCAGACCTGTCGCGCCTCTCGTCTGGCGGCGGGACGGTCCTGGAGGGGGCTCTGAACGAGGCACGGCGGACGCTGGAAGTGCAGGAGGCCGCAGTAAAGCACCTCATCGTGCTCTCGGACGGCTTGACCAGTGATGCCGACTTCGAGGGAATCGTGCGCGGCATGGCAGAGGAGTCCATCACTGTCTCAACGGTGTCAATTGGCTCCAGCTCGGATCGTGAGTTGATGCGCAACATAGCTGAATGGGGCGGAGGCCGGAGCTATCACACAACCGACTCCAGCAGTGTCCCACGCATATTCACGAGCGAGACAACGATCGTGAGTCGCAATCTCATCGTTGAAGAAGACTTCATACCAACGGTCAGTGCCATTACTCCGATACTGCAGGGCATTCAGCTGGACCAGATCCCTCCGCTTCGCGGATTCGTACTCACCTACCAGAAGAATGGCGCTCAGCAGATTCTCAGCGGGATCGGCGCCAACCCGGTGTTGTCCACCTGGCAGTATGGGCTCGGAAGGAGCGCTGCATTCACCTCCGACCTTCGCGCCAAGTGGGGCGAGCCGTGGATTGGCTGGTCGCAGTATCAACAGTTCCTGGCGCAGCTCGTGCGGTGGACCCAACGACCCGCCGGCGATTCTCGGTTCCAGATCACATTTGACCAGGGAATAGACTCTACATCCATCGTGGTTGATGCTGTAGAGCCCGGTGGTGAATTCCGCAATCTGCTGGCGCTCTCCGCGCTTGTTCAGTATCCGAACGGCGAGAGCGACGTGGTTGATCTGGGCCAGGTTGGGCCCGGTCGTTATCGCGCGCCGATCCCGTCCGGAACGGAAGGATCGTATCTCGTGACAGTGTACGGGGACGCCGGGGTTGCCCCTCAGACGTATGGCTTCTCCGTCCCCTTTGCCCGGGAGTACATTCAGTTTGAAACCGATTTTGCCCTTCTCGAGCAAATTGCAACCGTCGGAGGCGGGAAGGTCCTTGGCCCCGGCCAGGGTGCCGAGGTATTCGTCCCGGCATCGTCGGGTCGGACTTATCTGGATACCCTGTGGATGTGGCTGATCGCCGCGGCAATTCTCGCCCTCCTTCTGGAGCTACTCGTCAAGAAGTTGATTCTGCCCGTCGGAACCGTGACCACCTCCGCGGCCGGCGGCAGGGAACCCCATGCCCCCGGCATGCAGGGCGAACCCGCCAGGGTGGCCGACGCCCATGCAGCTCCCTCGGTGTCGTCTGAACCGGCGAGCTATGAGGAACTGCGCAAGCAGGTTGCCGATGCCTACCGTCGAGAATCAAAGACCAAGCGAGAGTTCGCCCGGTGGTACGAGGGAGGTGAACACAATCCCGTCGCAGAACGAAAAATCCACATCGCGAGGAAACGCCGGAACTGACCGGAGCGACTCAGGACTCAGCACGGACCCTCGCTGGTGAGCAGCACCGCGTACGCGGCGTTGATCCGTTTCGCCATGTCCAGCCCCTCCGGATTGATGTCCGGGTGAAAGCGCCTCATGAGCCGGCGGTACCGGCTCTGAATCTCAGCCCGTGAAGGATATGCCGGCCGGAGTTCGAAGAGTGCCAAAGCCCCAGCTCGATCGTCCACGATGCCCGCCTGAGCGCCGGCGGTAGCCCCTTGGTCATCTGCCGCAATACGGGGCAGGGCGCCCTCCTGTCGTCCTATCGAGCGTAACAGGTCGAACAGAGCCGGCCCCAGATCGGCCGGCACAATAATCCTTCGGTCAACCAGGGTGCGGAGATACCACTTCGCGGTGAGTTGATGGACTGCTGCGCTCTCCCTGCCCTCCGCGTGCTCAGTCGAACACGCATCAATGATCGGCTCCATGCTCAGGTAGGTGTCGCAGTAGGCCTGCTCGGCGATGCCGTAGCGTTTGAAATGCCGGACCATTCCACGAAACATCTCCGGGTCGGGTATATGCAACACGATCGCGCGTCGGACATGCCGGACGAAGCGTTCGGTAAGGCTTATCCGATCGTCATGCCCCAGAAACAGCCCGGCATCACGCAGCTGGAGCTCGGCATCAGGCGCAACCGCGCGCTCAAGGAGACCCACCAGTTCACCAGCCGAAGAAGAGGTATACGCATCTCTTCCGATGAGCTTGAGCTCGTAGACAGCGCGATAGAGGGTAACGGGATCAATCAGAGCCTCAAGCTCGTTCAGGCTGAGCGTCCAGCTCCCGGTGGAAAGAATCCGCTGTTTGAGGGTCGTGAGGATTGTCTCGAGGACGCTCATTGGTTCTTCATCGTTGTCGGCATGGGTTTTCGCATACTATACTCCGAGTCCGTGCGGCGGAAAACTGATAACCGGCGACTCTGGTTGGCCGCCGGCCTTCTCCTTGCTTTCATACTCTTGTCCGGAGCACTGACGCAGTTCTCCCTCGCCCCTGGTCTTCGTATTGAACCCACCGTGGCGGATACTCCAGACCAGACCTTCTCCGTCCAGGAGAGAACGCCCAATCCGCTCGGTGGTCGCCTCGTGGGGTGGGTGGTCTCGGTCACGGTTGGTCTGGCAATCCTGTTTTTCATCGTCGGCATCCTGCGGAAGGAGAGCCGGTTGTCCACGCTCGCGGCGGTGGTTTTCGGGGTCGGAATCGCCCTGTTGCTCGCCAGCCTTGTGCGTGGCCCGGAGGAGCTCGCCCCACCGGTGATGGGAGAGGGGCTCGCGGGCGAAGAAGGGGGGATTGGGATCTTTGACCCGCTTGACCCGGAAGAGGCGGTGGAAGAGGACCCGTATCGAGAACCAGCATCATGGTGGTGGTCAGCAATCGTGATGGTTCCGGCCCTCATCGGGATCTGCTTCGTTCTCCGACCGTATCTGGGCGCCGGGCGCCGACCACGGCATGGTGATACAGCACAGGTCGCTGCCGACGCCGCCGACGCGCTCGAAGCCGGTGAATCGCTTCAAGACGTCATTCAGCGCTGCTATCGCGATATGGTGACAATCCTTGAACAGACCGGATCAGTTCGTCGCCGTGCCTCTATGACGCCTCGTGAGTTTGAAGATCGACTCATCCGCGATGGCGTAGACGCCCCGGATGTTCGGGGATTGACCCGCCTCTTCGAGCTGTCACGGTACGCGGCGGGTGCTACCAGTGAAACCGACGAGGTTGCTGCGGTTGAATACCTGCGTCGCATTGCCGGAGCGCTTGGAGACAACTCGTGATTGATTCATTGCGCTCGCTGCCTCAGGGAATGCTCTGGTATCCACTGCTTCTCGTTCTCGCATTTGCGCTCGGTCGCGTCGTGTTGAGTGTCAGCAGGCGGTTCGCGTCGCGGAAATTGCAAACGCCCCCCGAGTCAGGTCATCTGGCGTCCCTCATATCGCTGGTACAGAGAGCTCAATCAGATCGATTTGCAGATCAGGAACTGGAACGTCGGTGCATCGGGCTGCTCCTCCAGGCACGTGGCTACACCGGCTACTCGGTTGAGAACTGCCGGAGATTCCTCGCAACATCACCAACATCCCCAGCCGCTGCGGCGGTGGAAAGTCATCTGACAGAAAACACAACGGGGAGCCCGGGCGGCGGATCCCCGTCCTTCGGTCCTACCGATCGGATCAATCACATTCTGGAAGCAGTAGAGCGAATAACGGAGGCACCACGTGGATAGCACAGTCAACACCGAGAACGTCCGAAGTTTCGTGGCCAGGATCAGGTCGGCCGTTGAGTCGGTAATCATCGGCAAGCCGGAGACAATAGAGATGGTTACCGCTGCACTCCTCTGCGGCGGGCATGTTCTGTTCGAGGATTTTCCTGGTCTCGGGAAGACCCTGCTGGCCAAAACCCTTGCCGCGTCCATCAACCTGGACTTCCGGAGAATTCAGTTCACCCCGGATCTTCTCCCGGGTGATATCACCGGAGGGTACATCTACAACCGCGAAAAGTCGGAGTTTGAGCTGCGCAAGGGCCCCGTGTTCACCAACATTCTGCTTGCGGACGAGCTCAACAGAGCGTCCCCAAAGACCCAGTCTGCGCTCCTTGAGGCGATGCAGGAAGGGCAGGTCACCATTGAGGGCGAGTCGCTGAAGCTGCCGCAACCGTTCGTGGTCCTGGCCACACAGAACCCGATTGAATATGAAGGGACTTTCCCCCTGCCGGAAGCACAGCTGGATCGATTTCTCGTGCGGCTCTCTATCGGGTACCCTGATGAGCGTGCGGAGGCGGAGATCCTGCAGCGGCGGCGGAAGCGAAAGACAGACGAGACCAGCATAACGCCGGTCACCGACCGCGAGGAACTCCTGGGCATCAGCGATCTCGTTGAAGAGGTCTATCTTCACGAAGACCTCGAGCGGTATATCGTCAGCATCGTGTCCAGGACCAGATTCAACACCGGCGTGAGCGTGGGAGCGAGCCCGAGGGGATCCCTGGCCATCATGAAACTCTCGCGAGCGGTGGCAGCTGCGAGTGGAAGAGGGTTTGTCATCCCGGATGATATCAAGTTGGTAGCCGGCCCCGCCCTGCGGCATCGGTTAGTGCTCGCTCCGGATCTCTGGATGAGGGCCGACGCGGCGGGTGAGGTAATCGACTCCATTCTGAGCACCGTCCCGGTCCCGGTCGTGACCGGCGCGTGAGAAACCAACTTGCAGCCTCCGGCGCCCTCCTCGCATTTCTCATTGTCCTGGGACTGTTGGCTCTCTCGGGCCCTCTACTCCTTGCGGCAACACCGTTGCTCCTCTATCTTCTGGCAGCCGAGCTGTTCCGGCAGCCGGCGAAGATCTCCGTTGCGCGCAACTTGAGTGCATCCCGGGTTGGTCCCTCTACGGCGGTAGAGGTAACGGTGACGGTGACGAATGAAGGGCCCTCGCTGCGGGAAGTTGTCGTGACGGACCGGGTACCTCCCGGGCTCGCGGTAGTGGATGGACAGCCGACCGCGTCGGTCACCCTGCGCCCCGACGCTCAGTTCTCCTTCTCCTACTCGGTCTCCGGAGACCGTGGTTCGTTTGAGTTCGACCTGACGCTTGTAGAAGTCGCGGGGGACTTCCCCATTCGGAAGCAGCAGTACGAGTTCAGCCTTCCCCAGGAACTGGTTACGCTACCGAATCACCGCGCCCTGTCCAGGATTCCCATTGCGCCCCGGCGAACCCTCGTCTATGCAGGCTCGCTTCCAGCCCGGAGAGGCGGCGAGGGAACCGAGTTCTTTGATGTGCGACTCCACGCAGGATGGGCCGAGCCGCGTCGGATCAACTGGCGTCTCTCCGCCCGCCGACCAGGCGAGCTCTATGTAAATGAGTTCCAGGAGGAGCGTGTCGCCGACATCGGCATCATCCTGGATACGCGGCTGCGCGCGTATTCCTCAACCGTGGCTCGCCCACTATTCGAATACGCCGCGAACGCCGCAGCGAGTCTTGCGGATATCCTCCTGGATCAGGGAAACCGCGTCGGCTTCCTGGCCTACGGGACCTCCCTTGACTGGACCGCCCCTGGATTCGGGAAGGTGCAGAAGCAGCGCATACTCACCCGAATTGCCAGAGTCTCCCCCGGAAAGAGCTTTGTCTTCTTCAAGCTGGATGAGATCCCGGACAGGCTCCTGCCCGGCGGGAGCCAGCTCGTCCTGGTGAGCCCGCTCACCCCCGACGATGCGAACCCCATCATCAGGCTGGCGGCCCTTCGGTACGCTGTTCTCGTTATCAGTCCCAACCCCATTTCCGATCAGGTAACGATGGGGCAAGGGGCCGCGGCCGACACAGCCCTCAGAATAGCTCGGACGGAGCGGCTGGTTCTCATACATCGGTTGAAGCATGCGGGCATCCCGGTCGTGGACTGGGATACCAGGCTTCCGTTTGAGACGGCGGTGAACGGAGCAATCGGGCAGATACAGTCCGCGTGGAGACGACGTTCGAGATGAGAAAGAGAACCGCAATTTACCGTGACATCGCGATTGCAGCGTCGGGCATCAGCGCCGGCGTCCTTCATCTGTTCGGAGAGCGATGGCTCGCCGCAGGACTCGCGGTGACCGCAGGGCTTGCCTGGATTGTGGTGGAGCGGCGCAGGCCAAAGCACACCGAGTGGTACATCCAGGCCGCGTTCCTGCTTATTGGAATACTCATGGTCTGGCGATTTGCCGAAGTGTATCTCTGGATCACTGTTGCCGGTGTGTGGTTCCTCGTATCGGCGGCAGATCTCTCACGGCTGGCTCGGCGATTTCCTGTGGACTCCCCGCCCGTAGACCAACGGTTGCTGGTGTCCCGTCGGGTTCAGCACCTCATCCTGCTCGGGGTCGCAAGCGCCGCAATCGTCGGGATCGCCGGATTCCTCACGCTCCAGCTCCGGCTGGTGGCCGTGGCGCTCCTGGCCGTCTTCATTGTCATGGTCACCGTGCGAACAATCAGATCAATTGGCGGCGTGGAGCTTCCTCGCAAGGATGAGGAGATGCGGCGGTGAATCTGGTGCGCACGGGAGTTACGGCCGTCCGGATGCTTTCTCAACGGCCTTTGCCGCGTTCCAGTATTTGAGCGCCTCTTCAATTGATACCCGTCGATTCTCCAGAAGGAAGGGTTGTCTCCGTTTCACCTTCTCCACAACACCGGCCAGGATGTCCTCAATATTGAAGTGCCCCTTCTCTTCGGCAAGTGCACACAATCGGGACAGATCCAGGAACAGGTCCCCCAGTTCTTCCTTGAGATTCTCAACATCACCGTTTTCAATTGCCTGAAGGACTTCGTCCACCTCGCCCTTGAGTTCTCTGCAGTATCCGGTCATTCCCGCCCGGCGAACCCAGGGGTCGCACTCCGTCGCCGCACGAGACAATCCAATCAGCTCTTCAAATCGTTCTTTCATGACGGAACCAGTACGTCACGTTTCAACCGTCTTGGTCAAACAGGTTCGCGTCGCCGCCAAGGCTACAGGCTACGCCGGCTAGTACAAGTGAACGACGATTCCGAGAAACACTACTGATCATCGCGCAGAAGCGGAAGATCAGACCCGCCCTCGTGGCGGCAGGAGACGGCTCGCGTACCTTGGCGCGTGGTACCGGCCGCCATGACCATCACCGGCGTGGGTCGCTGGGGAGGTTGTCTCGACAGGTCGGATTTCATGGTCACCGATCTGGAGGTCCTGCAAACCGGCGGCGAGTATATCGTGGAGTTCCGTCGATAGGAAACTGGAATTCTCCCAGTCTTGTAGACACTTCTATCCTGCATTGAGAGCGGTCTCGAAATCAACCGGCCGGTGACGAACATGTGCAGGGCGATCACTGGCACAACCGCTGTTGTTCGGCCGCTACCGCTGATCGTCTACGATACGCTCGCAGGGCGAACGCACATCAGGAGGAAGTGGTGCGGCAGGCAAGAAGGACCCGGAACGTCCCCGCAGGCGAAGCCGAGGACAAGTGCAGGGTCCTTCTTGCATGCATCAGCACCCTTGTTGAATGTCTATGTGCGTTCGCCCTGCGGCTTCCTCGCGAGGATGAGGAGATGCGGCGGTGAATCAATTCCGTCCGCAATGATGCGCGCATCCAGGTCCCGCTTCAGCGCAATCATCCTCGGGTACTCGGGTCGGCCTTCAATGAACGGGAGATAACCCTCAAGGAACTCGAGTGCCTCTTGTACGCGCTCTTCCGGCGAATCGTCTTCCTCAGGTTCTTCGATGCACTCGTCCACGACCCGAACTCCCGCCGAGCAAACCAGTGCACGGACCCCTTCCGCCGTGTAGGTCTCCCGGTGCTCTCTGCCTTGCATGCGATCAATCTCAGCCTTGAAGTGATGGATGTCCCGTGCGTTCGCCTGCGCCGACGAGAGCCCGTCGGAGAGAGCTTCGTTCACGATGAGTGTGCCGCCAGGCACGAGAACGGACACAAGCTTCGTGAGCACTGATGCGGGGTCCGCTACGTGATGGAGCGCGTGCGCGATGGCCACGGTCTCCAAGCGCTCCGGATCAGCGGCAAGATCCATCACCGAGAGTTGTCGGTAGCTGATACGTCGATCCTCGGTCTGTCGTCTCGCCTCATCCAGGCTATCCTTGTCCGGATCAATGCCCACCACCGAGCGGACGCTCCGAAAGCCATCGGCGAGCAGTCGCGCAGACCTTCCGTTTCCACACCCGGCGTCCAACACGCGACCGCCGTCCAGGGTCGACAGGAGTTTCTTCATGCAGGTCATGCAACGAGCACCCTATCGGGGATCTGCGCGACAGCGGCAAGAAGCAACTCGGCCCCGTCGGCATCCTCTGCCATGGGCCCGCTCAGAAGCTGTCGATACTTCCGCGCCCCCGGTTGGAATGCAAACAGACCGAGCATATGACGAAGGATCGCGCGCGGATGCCATCCCCGCTCCTGCCAGTCGCGCACGTACGGCAGCATCGCGGCAATGACGGCGTCCCGGGTAGGCAACGCGGGACGCGCAGTCGACTCGCCCGCCCCGAAGAAGTGTGTGTCAGCCTCCCGAAGCATCCACGGATTGTCGTAGGCCGCGCGGCCAATCATCACACCGTCCACATGGCCCAGGTGAGCAGATGCTTCCGGCAGCGTATGAATTCCACCGTTGATCTCAATCTGGAGATGAGGAAGCTCGCGCTTGAGCCGGT